>JBGOTY010000028.1:0-17197 GCA_041476745.1 Verrucomicrobiia bacterium
ACGGCGATCAGATCAAATCGTTTGCGGACGAAATAGCCGGTAGAATCCGAGAGAAGATTGGCGTATAAATAGTTGTGTAACGGTGCGGTCATGGAAGGCGTCGGATCACTGACAACGCGAGCACGGCCGCCACTAGGTATTGTGGCGCTGGCAGGCTTTATCGAGATGTTGGGATTCAGTTTTTCTTTCTTTGCACTCGGTGCTTACTTGGGTGGATTTCAAGCGGGCGAAGCATTCTTCTTTCTTGCCGGGCTGGTGATTATGCTAGCGGGGGTTGATTTCTACCGCCAACGAAAGTGGGCGTGGTGTTTCAGTGTTGGAGTGGTTTCTGTGTTGGCAGTTCTTTCATGCGGCGTCGCAATTGCCGTTTTGGATCATCCTGTTGGTAAAGTGGCGAGGGATGGCTCGATTTATTCGGCCCTGCTATATTTGGGGTGTTACCCGTTCCTTCTTTATTACCTTGTGCGTTCTCGCACTCGTGTCCGGTTCGGCATCGGCTCGAAGCTACCAAAACAGGCTTGTATCCCCGTTTGGATTGAGGCGGCCGATTTTTTCCTGCGGCAGGTGAGTGTCGATCGAGCCGGGAGCCATGGGCATGGGTTCAACGTGGCTGTCGCAGAACAGGACGTTGGCGCGTCCGTTGTGGCGAAAATGCGTGGTGGGGATCAGCAGGTTCGAGTACTCGACAAAATAGGACTCCTCCAACATGGGGTGACCCAGTGACGCGGGGGCTTGAAACGTGTTGACCTGTGCCGTGTCCGCAAAACAGATGATGCGTGACGGATTGCGCAGGTCGGACTGGGTTTTGCCGACGTTGTTCGTGGTGAGGCCGTAGATGTTGAAACCATACCCGTAGGTGATTTGGTCGAACTTCTGTCGCCACAACGGCGAGTAATAATTGTAGCTGGGGCAGACCTCGACCCCGTGCAGCGACTGGATGTACGGATAAAGTTTCGCTTTTGTCAGGTCGATGTGACGCGAGCCCGGCGGACCGCTGAAGCTATAGGGTGATTCCAAGCCAAAATACCACAGCCGATTTGCTCCCTGCGTCGTGAAGTAGGTAAAGTACCTCCCGTAATCGTCCACGTACATCTGGGTGGCCAACCCCATCTGGCGGAGGTTGGATGCGCAGGAGGCGGCGCGCGCCGATTCGCGCGCCTGCTTGAGCGCGGGCAGCAGCATCGCTGCCAACAGGCCGACGATGCTGATGACCACCAGCAACTCAATCAACGAGAAACCGCGGCGTTTCATGTCCGGTCCTCAATTCACTTGCAAACCGACCCGATAGAATCGGCGAGGAACGGTTGCCCCGCCAACATCGATGTTCGTTACGATCCCGCCCGTACCGACGAGGTTGCTCGCAAGCGTGCTCCAGGAACCGGCAACGAGGTCGGTTCTGCTCTGGACATCGTAAAGGTAGGTGGAGATCGTGGGGAAGGCCAGAGAGACATTCGTGCCAATGATGCTTATGGACACGAAGCTTGGCGGTTGGGGCGCGGACGCGGACGTCGTGAAGTCAAATCCCTGGAATTGCAGGTCCGCGACCAATGACGGGTCGTCGGATGTGGTAAATCCATCCTGATAGGCCATGATCGCCAGGGAATCGACCTTGAAAGGGAAATTGGTGTTGTAGCCGTTCGCGACAAGATCCATCGGGGGTAATTCCGTGTCGATAGGCGTGAGCGTGCCATTGGAGTTCACCTGGCTCATCATAAGCGTGAGCGTTTTGCTGGCGCCGTCATAAGCCAGCGTGGCTTCAAGCGTGACGTCTTGCGGCAACTGCGTGACGCCGTTGGTGTTGTCGCCGAGATCGGAACCCGGGCCGAAAATCGAAGCAAAATTGCCAAACGCATCGGCGTTGGTGGCGGTCTGCGCTCCGAACACCGCGGGGGTGAGCGAAGGTCCTGAGTTAAAGAAAGTCGAGACATTCGGAAAATAGTTGAACTCGACGGTGTGGAACGTGTTGTCACTGTTAAAGTTGGTGGAGGTGCCGGTGCGGTCGCCGCCGGTGAGCGAACTGTTGACAAGTCCGAAGGCGATCTGCAGGCCTTGCTCACCCGGCGCGCTGATGATGTGGAAACTGAAGCGCGTGGTGAGTGTGAAGTGGTTGGTGTCCGTCACCGTGACGCCGAGCGGACGTTGGAACCGAGCGGTTGGCAGGGATGAATTCAGGTGCACGTCGAGTTCGCCAGTCGAGTCCCCGGTGAAAACGGCGGGCGTGTTGGTCCAGGTAAACTGGTTGTTGCTGTTGTCACCGATTCCGAATGACCAATTCCCTGTCGGTGCAAACGGATTGCTGGAGAAGTTTTCGGTGAGGCTGGTCGAGGCGAAGGTCGACTGCGCGGCCAATGCCGCGATGGACAATCCCAACACGAGCCGGCGGTGCCGCTTCAGCAGGAGCGCGCCCAACGACATGGCGACCAGGAGCAGAGACGATGGCTCGGGAACGACCGCAAACGCGTCGATTTCCCCGACCGAGTTTGTGGAGGTGTTGATAACCTCCACGTAGGAGACCCAGTCCAGATTGACGAAATTCCCATTTGTATCGATGGCGCTGCTGAGGTCATAGGAAGCGCCTCCGGCAGAACCGTTGTACAACGCCAACGCGTTCGACGTTGTTCCCCCCGTGAAAGCGGACAAGCCAAGCGACGGGTTCACGGGCTGAAACGGGTTCCCCGAGCCTGCAGTGGGGTACAGACCGCCGGCGCCGTTATTTGTAGAACTGCTTAGGAGAAAAAAATTCGTATCGTCCTGGCTGGCGTAAACGGTCAACCCCGGATGGGTAAAGACCCCGCTGATGGAACTGCCGGACAGGGTAAAGAACGAGTTATTGAAGATGGTGAAGTCCAAACCGAATGGATTGGCTGGATTGTTACTGATGGGCGAATTGAAGCCCACGATCAACGAACCCCCGAAGCCCAGGCTGAGAATTTGAGTTTTTTGGAAGGGTGGCGCGGTAATGGTGGCCGAAGCGGTCGGTGCGCTGAGGACCGCGGTCGTATTGGTGAAACCGGCGGCTGGACTGGTGCCCGGATTATACGAAACGACAAAGTCAGCGAAAGAGCTGGCTCGGGTGGAAGTGGAAACAAACGCTGCCCAGCAAAAGACTGCGGCAGAAACAACGGCGTGGGGACGGAACATGACACGATCTCCTTTGGTTCGAAGGATTGTTGGATCACGCGTCGGCCGTTATTCTGACTTCTGGCATTTTACCCCGAAGTATTTCGGGGCAGACCTACTCGCCCGCCTTCTCCGTTTGGATGGCTGTTCACCCCGAATACTTTCGGGGTTGGGCTTTCGTAGCCAGTTACAGCAGCGCCACTGTCGCCGAATTTCACGGCATTCCCTGCGCCGACGTGTTGAGACATACGGCCCGAAATTCTTCGGGCTGAATCTCAAAGAACTGCCCGGAGCGTAAGCAGAACCCCACCTGACTTCAAGAGAATTCGGCCCGGGGTTGCCAACATGCAGTTTACCATCCACGGTCGTTGTAGCCGCAAGCCGAGTCAGACGGAACCGAGTCTGCGAGACGCCACTGTCGTTTGTGGCAAACGCGCCTCGTGTTTGCTGTAGGCGCAACTTCAGCCTGCGTTCGCCATGTCGCATAGTCATCGTCCTCCATCTAAAAGTGGGTTCGTTTCGCTCAAAGCCGAGTTCGACGAGGCGCGCCGAGTCCTTGCTGATGGCGCAATGCGTGTTTTCAGCCCTCGCCTTTCGCCAAAAGTAGGTTCGTTTCCGGCCAAACGAACCCGAATTACACTTTGCGCCTTCCAGTTGTAACTCCCGTATGCATATCGAGTTGCATCAAAAACTACACCATGACAATTCGGGTTCGTTTCGCAGAAACGTATGTTTTCAAGGTCCTCCTTGTCCGCCAAAGCCTGGCGACGGCGGATGCCCTTTGTCTCGTCCGCCATAGCTTTAGCGACGGCGGAAGCCTTGGCGAAGTAGCCTGTCCTAATACTCATGCCTGGGATTATACAACTATCGGAATCCGATGTCCAGAGGAAAGCATCGCCTCATCGGAATTGTACGGCACGCGGTTCGCGTGCCAGCAGGTGTAGCGCGTTGACGCAAGATCATTCTACCGTAAAACTCTCCCATCCGGACACTATGCCCCCCCAAAAGGCGGGCGTTTCATCCGAAGACTTAGCAATCGAATTCTTAAACCGAGAATTGTCAAATTTAACTCGAATGCGGAACTCCCCAAGCCTTTCGAGCAGAAAGGCAGAGTCCTCAAACTCAATGAAAATGCCACGTACATCTTTTCCACCCACAGAACTCAGGCTGGCTCGCGCAATTTTAGCTTCTATGACAAAAATATGCGTTTGTCCGGGCTCCAATTTGATTGGCGGAGGATGGAGGGGGTCAGATATGCCGAGGTGAATGATCCCAGGTCGAACCGATGATTTGTCGGCCAGATCGAACCACTCAGCGGGATACGGCGGGAACCATGGAAGGAATGTCACGCCCTTCATGGAAGCGTTGCTGAACAGGCACATGATAGCGATATTATCTCCTATCCGATAGGATTTCTTGTCTGTCGTTATTCGCAACGCCAAAGGGGAATTGGGTGACACCTCGATTGGTCGTTGAGGTTCTAGTTCAGCTCGACGAGAACAATTGACGCAGAGAAGCAACAAAGGAACGAAAACTCTCCGACTCAGCTTCATTTCGTATCTCTCATTTCCTGCAGGAAATATTCTCTACGCAGATCAGGGTAGTCGATCTTAATGAAGAGGGTCAACGCTTGGCCCTGAACAGATAGCGTCATTCTTCAGTTTCGCACTCGTTCTTCCAACTTCCGATGCTTAGTGGCCATTCCTTCCATCTGCCATGTCACCCTGGCCGCGCTCATTCAGGACGGCTCGTCTTTGTTCGATCCGGCCAGCGCGGTTTTGACGTGTTTGGCGATGAAGTCGATTATGGTGCGGTCGGACATCATCATCGGCGGCGCAACCTCACGCGGCGGGAACTTAGGATTCCTCAATGCCTGCATGAGATGTGTCTCCCAAAACCTACGGCGCAGGCCCGATTAGCCGTTCAATCTTGTTCCCGATATTGGAAATCTGGACGGAGGCTTGCACAAAGCTTTCCATCCCGAGCATACGGGAAAACGCAGCGCCATTCCTTTGATCGAACTCACTCTTTTCACCGTACGTGATCAGGTTTGGCTTGTAGAGGGAGTTGGCGGACTCCCGGCTCATCACCGTGGAATTCCCTTTGTACAATTTGAGTTGGATCATCCCGCTCACCATGGATTGATTTTGCTGCAGGTAGGCGAGAAGGTCCATGTGGTGCAGGGAAAACCAGTTGCCCAGGTAAATCATCTCGGAGTATTCCTCATCGACCACTTGTTTGAAATCGAGTGAAGATTTCGACAGCGTGAGCGACTCCAGCAGCTTGTGCGCTTTGATCAGAATGATTGCAGCGGGTGCTTCGTACAACTCGCGCGATTTGAGACCTACCAGACGGTCTTCAATATGGTCAATCCGACCAATCCCGTGTTCGCCGCCGATTTTGTTCAACTGATTGATGAGGTCAATAAAAGGAGTCCGGACGCCGTCCAGCGCAACCGGCAACCCGCTTTCAAATTCAATCTCAACGGTTCTCGGCTCGTTGGGACAGTTTTCCGGCGATTTCGTCCATTCGAAAACCGTTTCTGGCGGCGGAACGCGAAGATCTTCGAGGATGCCGGCGCAGATGCTTCGGCCCCAAATATTCTGATCGACGCTATAGGGTTTTTGCCGCGTGTAACCCAGATCGATCCCTTGTTTCAGGAGAAAATCAATTTCGTAATCCCGGCTTAAGCTGTTGTCTCGGATCGGGTCGACGATTTCAGCATCGGGCAGCAACGCGCGAACCCCCATTTCAATACGGACCTGGTCATTTCCTTTGCCAGTAGATCCATGAGCAATATAGTTGGTTCCCTCCTCCCGGGCAGCATCGACGAGTATTTTGGCTATGTACGGCCGGCTGAGGGCGGTCGCCAGGGGATAGACACTCTGGTAGAGGCCGTTCGCCTTGAGGGCGGGCGCGATGAACATGTTTGCGAAATTCTCTTTGCCATCAACTATTTTAACGTTGGTGACACCCAGCAGCTTGGCAGAACGGTTCACCTCGGCAAGATCGCGGCTCTGGCCGATGTCCAGACAGACACAGACCGGCTCAAAACCATTATCGCGGAGCCACAGGACGCAAAATGTGGTGTCCAACCCTCCCGAGAATCCGAGAACAACCTTTTTCTTCATAGGGCTACCAATTTGTTTTCACAAAAACTCACAACACGTTTGTAAAGTACTGCTTTGCGGCTGGAACGAAAGCGAAAAAAGCGCTCCAACGCCCCAAAATAAATTGTCTTGGCCTTCGTGTAAAAGGCGCATGTCAGTTTCTTACAGGATTGAACGAGGCGTGCGAGAGGAGCCGACGCCGGCGAGATATCTGGCTTCCTAAGCTCCCCGTCGTCATGCCGAGCTTGTCCAAGTGCCGCCCGCTCTTTAGACTGCCGGGCCATGCAGCAAGTGGTCATCATAGGAGCGGGATTTAGCAAACCTTTCGGGTTGCCGCTTGCAAGCGAAGTACTGCCTTGGCTTTTTGAAAGATGGAGGAAGACCAGCGGGGATAACGTGTGGCAGGAGACAAGGGCCCAGATCGATTATTGGCTGGCCCAAGGTAGGAAGTGCGGAGCGATAGGCGAGCAGGTCGATTTCGAGAGCTTTCTGGCATTTCTTCGCTCTGCATCGTCGGTGTGGCGGCACACAAATAAGAACGCCTCATCTCCGTGTGGGGCGGATCGTGATTCCGCCCCTCCGAGTCCGTCGCATGTGCATGAGATCCTTGAAAGCGGATTTATGTACCAGATTCAGAGTTTTCAAGAGGACTACCGTTGGGACCAATCGTTCTTGGAGCCCGCCGCAAAATTTGTTGTCGGGACACTCAGGCCGGGGGATACAGTTCTGACATTTAACTACGATTCGATTCTTGCCCGTAGTTTCTGTCGCACGCCTCCTAGTCTCGGTGGGGCCGGTGAAGGAGTTCCGCATCGCAAGGGCGTTGCGTTCTATTACTTACACGGTTGCGCCGAATGGATGGTGTACCAACTCCCCGGTAGAAGAGATGACGACCCAGACAGCACGATTTGTCTGATGGAACACAACAACGCACTGTGGAAGCTGAGATTGATGGGCGGAGAGTATGCTCTCAATCCCCACATTACGTACAACAACCTACAGCAGGCAGCAGTCCAAATGGTTCCGTTCAAATCAATTCCATGGTTCCTGTCATCCCAGTGGGAAAATGGCCTTGAATCGCTTCGCACCGCCGATCGTGTAATGATTATTGGGTACTCGTTTCCGTCGCACGACCATGTTTCACGCTACGCCATTCGCAGCGCCATTGAAGAGAACGCCCGGGCCGAGATCATTGTAGTCGATCCGAGGAGCGGAGAGCCCGATCATGCGCGGACGTTGCACACCCTCCTTGGTGCCCGGGTTAAGGTCGTTCCAGAATGTTGGCAAGACTTTCAATTTTGAGCGCGCTGGCGCGCACTCGCACAGAGAGCCGTCCCTAAGCGGCGGCACACCGGGAGGTAAGTGTCATGATGACTGAACGCGCCTAGCAAATAGTCCAGCAGAAACCGATAGGTTGGGAATACAAACATGCGGCGGAATTGCTTGAAGAAGAACTGCCCTCCATCCGCGCCCGATTTGACGATCTTCACGGGGGAGTGCTTCGCAAACATATGTTCAAGTCATGAGTCAATCGGCCTTGCGTTTTTTTAGCTGCGCGAGCTTACGCTTGATGCCAATTTGTGGGTTTAGGCTGATTGCTTTTTCGTAGCACTCGATCGCTTTGCCAGTTTCTCCAGAGAACTCCGCAAGCCCTCCAAGAATGCGAAGCCCGAAGGCATGCGCATATTTGTCCTCCTCTTTACACTTCAGAGCCTGCTGGATTATGTTTTCGGCGTAGGCCACCATATTCTGAGCCAGCTTTGGATCGCGGGAGCGCCGGTACTCTCGCCAGAATACGTCGCTAACAGACTCAGGTCGGCGTGTCCGCAAAAACTTGGCGAAACTACTATCTATCTTCACCAGTTGGCTGTCAGGTAATACGTGCACTTTTACGCGTTGGCCTAGCGCCGGCATCTCAACCTCGACCTCTTTTCCGTACCAATCTTCACCATGCCCAACGGTCAAGCCGCGCGTCTCGAGTTCATCGGCGGCGAACGCGAGAATGCTGCACCGGCAGGCCTTCCCAAACGGCGGTAGCATCTTCGACCAAATCGGATCGTCGTGTCGAAATACCGTCTTAATCCGTCGATAGTCCAAAGCGAAGTGATTGGGTCGCACCCGGATGTCGTAGGCGGTGCTCACGCCGATATAGGGATAGTGCGAAGCAAAGACAGGATTCTGATATTGCCGCCACATTCTGTCACCGACCGACTTGGGGTCTACTCATTATGCAATTCATCCTCGACGCGCTTGACCAGCACCACCGATCCCGATCAGACAACGCTTGTTTCTCTTGACGCAAAACCCAACTCGGCACACCCTTTTTCAGGACAACCCATCCTTAATTCGCTCCGTCCAGCGCGCTTTTGACGTGTTTGGCGACGAAGTCGATCATGGTCGGGTCGGACATCATTGGCGGGCTGATCTCGAAGGTGACGCCGGGGAATTTCTTCAGCGTTTGCTCGAAGATGAACGGGATGTCTTCGCGCAGGTGCGAACCGGGCACGAGGAAGAAGGCGTAACCGAAAATATGGTTGGCGCCGCGGCGAACGAGTTTGCGGATGGCGACGGGGATGAGTGGTTTGCCGAGTTCCATGAAACACGGCTCGATGAGGTCGTAGCCGAGTTGTTGGCGGACCTGGTCGACGAGTTTGACCATGATCTCGTTGCCTTCCTTCAGCCGTGAACCGTGGGTGAAGATAAGGACGCCTGTTTTCCGTTGCATCGCAGGGGCAGTATAGCATTAAATGTGTTCCCGACAACCATGAGCGACGAAATCAAACGGCAGTACGTTAATTACCTTTTCTTCAAGACCGACCTCGCGTGGAGGCGACTCTCACGCGAGGAGCGGGACCGTGGCCGCAGTGAATTCGAGGGCGTGGTGAAGGACTGGAAAGGCCGCGCCCTGATCATCCCGTTTACCACCGTCGGGACCCGGGCGGACACGGACTTCATGCTCTGGCGCATCAGCGAGCGCCTGGAAGATTTCACCGAAATGAGCACGCAACTGCTCAACACCAGCGTCGGCAAATGGTGCCATACGCCCTACAGCTATCTCGGCATGACGAAGCGCTCGATGTACGTCGACCACCACGAACATGAAGGCAGCGAGGGCCGGCGGGGTCGGGTCGTGCCGGGGCAGAACAAATACATCTTCATCTATCCCTTCTGGAAAACGAGCGAGTGGTATCTGCTCTCGAAGGAAGAGCGCCAGCGGATGATGAACGTGCATATCGAGACCGGGCATCGGTACCCGAGCATCAAGATCAACACCATTTATTGTTTCGGCCTCGACGACCCGGAGTTTGTGGTCGCGTTCGAGGGTGACAAGCCCCAGGACTTCATCGATCTCGTCATGGAGATGCGTGAACACGAAGTGCGCAAGTACACGCTGCGTGACACGCCGATCTTCACCTGCATTCGTGGCAGCATTAACGAAGTGCTCGCGACTCTCGGATGAAGGCGCTGCTGTTCGCTGTGTTGCTGGCTCCACTCTCCTGTGCCCTGGCACAGGAGGCGCAGGATGAGAAATGCCTGCCGGAAGAACTGGCCGTCACCCGTTCCATCGTCATGCAGGACGCCGATGAGTTGGAAAGTTCCGCCAGCTTCAGTTTTCTCAAGTTCCGCGACCAGAAACAGATCACCACGGCGGCCGAATTCGAATACGGCTTGACCGACCGTTGGGAACTCGATGCCGAAGTGCCCTACCGGTTCGTCAACCCCAATGGTGCACGCGCTGCCAGTGGTATCGGCGATGTCGAAGCGGCGGTGCGCTATGGCATCATCCCCATCGGCAAAACGCCCCTGGCGCTCGATGTCGGCCTCGCGGTGGGAGCTCCGACGGGCGACCGAATTCACGATCTCGGCGAAGGGCGCCTTACCCTAACACCGTTCTTTACCGCAAGCACATGGGCCGGCCCGGTCAACGCGCAACTCAATTGCGCCTGGGAGCGCGCGGTTACAAGCGCGGGGGAAGAGCCACGCGACAACTTCGTGTACAATGTCGCAATCCTCTACCCGATTGAGCGTTGGTTTCTGGTGCTCGAAGGCAATGGAACGTCGAGCCACGAGCTCACGACGTACTATGTAACGCCGGAGTTGATTTGGAGACCGGCGAGAAGGCTGCAGTTCCTGATCGCCGCCCCCATTGGCGTCACGCGCGCCGCGGCCGACTACGGCATCGTTGCGTCGGTGACGCTGGAGTTGGACAACCTCACGCACCGCGGTACCGATAAAGATTAGCTTTATTGCGGCTTTGCGTGCATCAAAATCGGCATCTCCAGCATCAGAACCCTCTGAATACACGGGTCATATGCCTGTGGTGATTTAGGGTTGGATTTTTGTGGAGAACTCTGATAAAAGCAGAGCCGAAACAGGCGAGTTATGGTCATCAGCGTCATCATCCCGACTCTGAATGAGGAAGTAAACCTCCCGGTTACTTTGCGCCAGCTTACGGACCATCCGGATGTTGAGCTGATCGTCGTCGATGGCGGCTCGACCGATCGCACGATCGACATCGCCCAGCGGTTCACGCCGTATGTTTTTCGCACGCCACCGGGCCGCGCCCAGCAAATGAACATCGGCGCGCGCCACGCCACCGGCGACATTCTCCTGTTCCTGCATGGCGACACTTTTCTGTTGCCGGGCGCCCTGGATGAAATCCAGCGGCGCATCATTGGCGACGGGGCGGTTGGCGGGGCGTTTGATCTGCACATCGATTCGCGGCGGCGCCTCTGCAAGTTCGTGGCCCGGGTGGCCAGCCGGCGGTCGCGCTGGTTGCATTTACCGTACGGCAACCAGGGTATCTTCGTGTGGCGTCAGGTCTTCGAAGCGCTCGGCGGATTTCCCGACATCGCCATCATGGAAGACATCGCTTTTGCCCGGCGGCTGCGCCGCGCGGGGCGGCTCACCTTCATCCGGTCCGGGTTGGTCACCAGCGGGCAGCGCTGGAACGCGAATGGCGTGGTGCGGACCACGCTGGTGAACTGGTGGGTAACGGCGCTCTTCATTTTGCGCGTCCCACCGCGCGAACTTCGCCGCATCCACGATGGCTGGCTCATTTCCGGCAAACCGCGCCGCGACAAGAGCGAATTGATCCCGCCCAACCAAAAGAGCCTGCAAGAGCAGGCGTAGAACGCCCAACAAAACCGACTCTTGTAGCCACGCCGCTCTGTCGGCGTGGGACGGAAAGGCTCGCAGGTCGGGCTGGCGCGGCGACAGAGCGCCGCGGCTACAACGCATTCTTAGTGATGGTTTACCACGTCGATCAGGGACCGGAGTCGGCCGAAGTTTGTGCGGTTGAACTGGAAGAGGATGCGGTGCAAGTCCTTCAACTCCGGCTCGTTTTCCTCTTCGGGCAACGGGTCGGACGCGCGGAACTGCCCCCCGTTGACACAAATGTTGGAGAAACGCGCGTTGAGCGTGCGCAGCAGGTTTTCCGTGACCGGATATTTCACGCGCAACACCATGGCGTCCTTCACGTAGCGGCACGAGTGGTAGTTGCTATAGAATTGTGTAATTTCCTTGCAGGCCTCTTCCACGTCGTCGCAAACCTTGAACAAGGAGAGGTCCTCCTTGCTGATCAGCGCCTCGTCCAGGAGTTGGTCCTCGACGAACCTCCACCACGTTTTCCAGTAGTTGCCGTGCGGTCGATCGACGAACACCAGCGGTTTGGGCTGGCTCTTGCCTGTCTGCATCAGCGTCAGCGCCTCGAACCCTTCGTCATGCGTGCCGAAGCCGCCGGGGAACAGCACGATGGCGTCGCTCTCCTTGATGAAGCAGAGTTTGCGCGTGAAGAAATACTTGAAGTTGATCAACTTGCGGTCGCCCGCGATGTCGATGTTCGGCTCCTGCTCGAAGGGCAGTCGGATATTCAGGCCGAAGCTCTTGTCGCGGCCCGCACCGCGCTGGGCGGCGCCCATGATGCCTTCCCCGCCGCCGGTGATCACCATGAAGCCGTGCTCGACAATCGCCTTGCCGAAGGCGACCGCCTGCTGATACTCCGCGGTCTCGGGCCTGGTGCGCGCCGAGCCGAACACGGTGACCTTGCGCTGGCCGCGAAACGGCGCAAAAATCTTCGAAGCGTAGCGCAGTTCTTTCAGCGCCGAAGTGATGACTTTGACATCGAGACGGTCCGCCTTGTCGTCGGCGAGCCGCAATGCGGTTTCAATGATGTCTTCCACGAGGTCGGCATTGTCGGAGCCGCCATGCTGTTGGATGAGTTGGTGGATGAGAGTTTGGTCCGGATTGGATTGCGACATAAGACTTCCTTAATGGATATTCGCCGGGGAGCACTGCTTGAGTCGAACTTCGAATTCCGGGTGAGTCGAGGCCCGACTCCAGCGTTGCGCCCCGCGCGCGTGTTTATTTCAGTTGCTGGTGAGTGTACTCATTGGCGGCGGTGTGTAAAGGTTTTTCTGGATGGTAGCCTATAAATACGGCTTGCGGCAGCGGGTTGGCTCGTGTAAACGAGCGCGGGATGACCGCGGAGGAAATCATCACGTTGTTGAAGCTGAGGCCGCATCCGAAGGAGGGTGGGTTCTTTTCGGAAACCTACCGCGCCGGCGAAACCATTCCGCCCGGCGTGTTGCCGTCCCGCTATGTGGGACCGCGCGCCTTCGGCACCGGCATCTATTATCTGCTCACACCCGCAGTTTTCTCCGCGATGCACCGACTGCAAAGCGACGAGATCTTCCACTTTTATCTCGGTGACCCCGTCGAGATGTTGCAGCTTTCGCCCGACGGCACCGGCAAGACAGTTGTGCTCGGTTCCAATTTACTGGCCGGCATGCAGCCGCAAGTGATCGTCCCGCGCGGCATCTGGCAGGGCTCGCGACTGGTTGCGGGCGGGAAATTTGCGTTGCTCGGCTGCACTGTCGCGCCCGGTTTTGAGTTCGTCGATTATGAACACGGACGGCGAAACGATTTGATCGGGAGCCACCCGCAATTCCGAGAGAAGATCGCAGCATTGACGGCCGAGTAGATTCCGACCACGAATCGCTTGCTATCTTCGACTCGAACGAGTGTACTTTCCGTGGTTATGCAGAGACTCTTTTCCAGTTGGTCCAGTTTGCTCTTCCTGGCGCTGCTCGCACGGCCGGCCTTCGGCGACGGAACCGGCGCGATCTCGGCAACCGAACTGATCCAACGCGGACGCGCCGACCTGGGTTCCAACCACTGGAGCGCGGCAGTGAGTTCGTTTCGGCTCGCTTCGGAGACCGAGCCAACGAATTCCTCGGCCTACGCGTGGCAGGGGTACACGTTGGCCCGAATGAATCGGCGGCAAGAAGCCAGCGTTGCCTACGAGAGGGCGATGGAGTTAGACCCCCAAAGGACGAACACCTGGATGTACCTCGGCGAGGTTTATGATTCCTTGGGAAGGTATAAACGGGCTGTGGGCGCCTACCAAAAATACGTCTCGCTGAATCCCCGGAATGACCGGGCCTACTATGGGCTTTACTATTCCCTGGCTCGACTGGAGCGCTACGGTGAGGCGGAGAACGCGTGTCGGCAGGCAATCGCCATCAATCCGACCAATTCGATTTATTGGATCGCGCTGGGTTATTGCCTGGAGAACCTTGGGCGCTACAACGAAGCCGACAAGATTCTTGAAAAAGCGCTGTCCCTGAACCGGCAAGACCCACAGGCACATCACTGGCTGGGGATCAGCCGCTACCACGAGAAAGCATACCCGGAGGCAATCGCTTCGCTGCAAAAAAGCATTTCACTACAGCCAACCAATAGTGATGGCGATTACTGGCTGGGTCGCAGTTTCGCCGCGCTCAACCGTTACGACGAGGCAGCCAAAGCCTTCCAGGAAGCAGTTCGAATCGACCCGGACGATATCCAAGCCTATGAGTGGCATGGCGCAAGCCTCCTGCGAATTGGGCGATTTGACGAAGCGGCGGCAACCTTTGAAAGGGCGTTCGAGGCCAGTAGCGATGACAAGACGATACGGCGGTCCCTGTTTTGTTGCTACCTGCTGTCGTCGCAATACGAAAAGGCTTACCGGCTGTACCCGATAATCTTTACCCTCGGGGGCAGCGCGCTCTTACTCTCCTACCTCATTGGTCTGACCGCTCTTTTGCGTTCCAGTTTGAAGATTTCCTCCAACCCCTCTCCCCGTCTTGGATTCTCGTTGGGGTGGCTGGTGGTATTCTTCCAGGGGCAAATCGCGATGATCTTTTGCCTGGCGTTGTTGTCGTGGATCAAGATCTCCGAGAATCTGCTGTTCGGCATTACCTTGGCGGGAATCCCGGTCATCGTTGCCGCCACGCAGGGATTCGCGCGGCAACCCTGGGGCCAGCCATTTTCCTGGCCACCGCGGCTGGGGACGGCGAAGGTGATCGGGCTCTCGCTGGTCGGGCTGGTTCTGGCGTCAGGGCTCAGTTCGTGGAGCGCGCAGTGGGTCGAGCGCGTGCTGCATTGGCCGGTGACAATTCAAGAAGCGATTCCGCTCGTCAAGTACGCGCTGATCGCCAATCCACTGGCGGCATTCTCGTCCGTCGTCATCGTCGGGCCGATTGTCGAAGAGATTCTGTTTCGCGGCCTGATTTATGGGGCGCTGGAAAAGCGGCTCCGGGTTTTCGGGGCCATCGTGATCAGTTCATTCCTCTTCGCGTTGGTGCATCTTCAGGTAGTGTATTTCATCCCGATTTTCTGTCTCGGCCTCGTGCTGGGTTGGGCCCGCTGGAAAGCCAACTCACTCGGCCTGCCGATCCTCATTCACGTCCTCAACAACGGTGTCGCGCTGCTGTTTCTGAAATTCTTCGAGAAATCCTGAGGCTTGCGATCAGATGGACGCCTCAACGAGTGAGTATCATTCACACGCGGCGTTGTGTCTTGACCGTGCGCGAGGCGCGGTCATAATCCTACCGCGCATGAAGCGCTGCCGCCTGCCGTTTCTGTTGCTGATTGCCATTCCGCTTCATGTTTCACAGGCTCACGCCGAAACCGAGCAGATCGATCTCAAAGCCCTCGCCAAGAAAGCCCGGCCGGCCGTGATGCTGCTGGTCGTCTCCGACGCTAACCGCCTGACGCGCCGCGCCCAGCAATCGTTTTCGACGGCACGGTGCGGTAAACTCTCGCAGTGCAAATGCAACCTGTCATCCCTGACAACCTTGTGGATGCGCTCCGCGAGGCGCGGGCAGTGGTGGTGCTGACCGGAGCGGGTGTGTCGGCGGAGAGCGGCATTCCGACGTTCCGCGATGCGATGGAAGGACTGTGGGCGAAGTATAATCCGAGTCAACTGGCCACGCCCGAAGCGTTTGACCGCGATCGCGAGACCGTGACGCGGTGGTACGATTGGCGACGCGAGAAATGTGCAACAGCAAAGCCGAACCCGGCACATCTGGCTCTGGCGAGGTTGGAGGAACATCTCGCAACGCAGAAACGTGGCTTCACGCTTTTGACGCAGAACGTTGATCGGCTTCACCAAGCGGCGGGCAGCCGCAACGTGGCCGAATTGCACGGGACGCTCTGGGTGTGGCGCTGCACCCGGTGCGGCATCGAACGCGAGGAGCGCGCAGTGCCGTTCCAAGAGTACCCGCCGCGCTGCGCGTGCGGTGGGACGCGAAGGCCGGCGGTGGTCTGGTTCGGCGAAATGCTGCCGGAGCAGGCGCTCAAACAAGCCCATGACGCTCTGGCAACCTGCGATTTCTTTTTCTCCGTCGGCACAAGCGCGGTGGTCGAGCCGGCGGCGAACTTCATCTACAGTGCGCGCCATAGCGGCGCGAAGACCGTGGAGATCAATCGCGACGCCACGCCCATTTCGCGGGTGGTCGATTGGTCGCTGCTCGGCAAAGCGGGTGAGGTTTTGCCTGAATTGGTCAGGCGGGCGTTCGGGATTTGAGATGGCGGTCGCACTCGACTCAGGGAGAGGCCGAGGGTCAGGGCGGCAAACTGCCGCTACGGGAGCGCGCCGTCGTGGCGGAGGTTTTGGACGATTTGGCGGGTGGCTTTGGATTTGTTGAGCGTGTAGAAGTGCAGGCCATCGACCTTTGCGGCGAGGAGTTCGCGGCATTGGCGGGTGGACCAGTCGATCCCGTATTGCGCGACGAGATCGGGGTTGTCCGCAATCCGGTCGAGATCGGCGAGCATTTTTCCGGGGATGATCGAGCCGCACATGGCGGTGAATTTCTTGATCTGCGCCACGTTCGTCACGGGCATGATACCGGCGATGATGGGCACGGTGATGCCGATTTCCCGGCAGCGTTTCGCAAAATGGAAGAAGTGTTCATTGTCGAAGTAGAGTTGTGTGATGATGAAGCCGGCGCCCGCATCGACTTTGTCCTTGAGCCTGCATAAATCGGTCTCGAAGTCGGGCGCTTCGGGATGTTTCTCCGGGTAGCCGGCACAGCCAAGACTGAAGGTGTCGCCGAATTGCTTCCGCAGGTGGCGCAGCAGGTCCACGGCATTCTTAAAATCCGGAAACCAGCCTTCGGGCGGTTCGGGCTGGTTGGACGGCCGGTCGCCGCGGAGGGCGAGGACGTTTTCAATACCGTGACTGGCGAAATTCTCCAACACGCCGTCGATGTCCCTCAGCGTCTGGCCGACGCAGGTGAAATGCGCCATCGCTTCGAGGCCGAATTGCTCTTTGATCTTCAGCGTCACCTCCAGCGTCCGGGCGCGGGTGCTGCCGCCGGCGCCGTAGGTGCACGTGGCGAACGACGGGCGCAACTCGTGCAGGTGGCCGAGCGTCTCCAGCAGATTGGCCATCGCCTCGTCGTTCTTCGGGGGGAAGAACTCGAAGGAGATCGTGGGCCGCGTGGTTTTGAGGATGTCGCTGATTTTCATTGATGATTGGCAAGCGGAGCGCTTGCCCTACAGTTACCGGTCGAGGAATTTCTTATAGAATGGGGATCCTTTGTAGTCGCGGGCGACCCGTTGCATGATTCGGTCGCGATGGTCGATGAGGCGTTTCGGTTTTCGCGGTTTGACCTTGTCGATGGCGTACGAAGTGATCAGCG
>JBGOTY010000029.1:0-17152 GCA_041476745.1 Verrucomicrobiia bacterium
GGGTCACGAGCCTGACCTTAACCTCCTTCCGGCTACACGAAATGTTCCGTAGCAGCAGCGGCCGTTCCGTTTGCGTGGAGGTGACGACGATGCTACGCGACAAGATGACCTCGGTTTCCGTGTCCGGCCAATTGTTAGGATCCGGCATCCCCCAAGACAGCGTCTCCGGCTCCAGCTTAATGTCGCCCAGCAGCCGGGCACTGACAAAGACCGTCAACCCGGCCCCGATCGAGTCGTCGGTGTACAAGCGAATCTGTTCGCTGAAATGCCGTGGAAGACCCGCCGCGTTGAATCTGATTTGAAGACGTGCCGCTTGCGCATCGGCGTCTTCCATGGGTTCGGTCCTGGCAGTAATCAGGTCGCTGAAGGCCTCGACCTTGGTGATCGTCAACTTCTTGCCATCGTTGCGCCGGATCACGACCGAGGCGTTGGTGGTCGCGCCCAACCGCAGTGCACCGAAGTCGACCGACGTCGGTTCTGCGGTCAATACCGATTTGGTCTGGACCTCGATGCCCAGTTGCACAATGGGTTGCTGTGGATCGTTGGAGGAGACGGTGATCAGTTTCGACAACCGTTGGTGGGCTGCAGTGCCAAGTTTGATCGTGAATACCAGCTCCCCCTTCTCCCCCGGCTGCAACTTGTCGGATGTGACGCTGGCCACCGTGCAGCCACAGCTTGGCCTGGGTGCTTGCAACTCCAGGACGGCGTCACCGGCGTTCTGGAAGGTAAATGTCCCCGTCACTGATTCGACGAGCGAGGTTACACCGAAATCGTAGCTTGTACGCTCGAACTGGATTTTCGGCGCACCTTCTGCGCGCACCGCCGCTCCGCCCAGTAGCGCCGCCAACAGTCCCAGGCGGTATGCATTATTCATGACTGGCATTCTATACCTCCTTTGGTAAAGGTGGTCAACAGCGGTACAGGTTGGAGCGGGCGATGGGAATCGAACCCACCTCACCAGCTTGGAAGGCTGGCGCATTACCACTATGCTACGCCCGCATCGAACGCGCCGCCAAGCTACACCAGCAGTCGGTCGAGCGTCAAGAGCAAGCCCCGCTGGTCGTTGGCGTTGAGGCCAATGCGAAACGCTACTTCACACAGCATGGCGCCATGACCGCGTCGGGCATCCCGTGGAGAATCTTCTTATCGGCGGGGCAAACCGTGGCCAGGATGCCGCCGAGTTTCGCGTCGTCGCCTACCACGAAGTAGTATGGGCAGAGCCGCACCCGCGCACCAAAGGTTCGCGCCTCGTTCGCCTCAAAATCGACGTACTGCGCCTCAAAGAGCTTCGACTTCTCGAAGCGCTGCAGGATGAAGGGATGCGTCGCGAAGCCATTCAAGGCCTGGTCGATGGCTTCGGCCCATTCGCCGGCGGGCAAGTCGTGACCCACGTACACGCCGCGGCTGCCCCAGGCGTGTTCGCTGAAGCCCGAGATTTTCAGGACCAACTCGCGTTGCTTCTGCGAGAACTTCGCCATCTCGCGCCAGTCGTGAATGCCGAGTTCCGGAATCACGGCATGGGGCGGCAACGGTGTCGGGTCAACGATCCATGTGTACGGGAAGATTTGGCGCAACGCTGTCAGTTTGTCCTCGCCGAGTTGTTCGCGCCAGAACGGTCGTAACTGTTCCATCCAAAGAAATGCGAACAACATTTTCTCTTCGAGCTGAGGCTTGAAGGGCGGTGTCACCGCCACTTGCGCGTGGGCGGCGGCTTCGGTCAGCGTGTTCGCATTGGGGATGTTCGGCAAATCGAACAATTCGAAGAAGCGATAGACCACCGCTGTTTTGTCCACATTTGCCAATTCTTCGGGTCGCACGACCCGGAACCCGACTTGCTGTCCGAGCCACTCCATTTCGGGTCGATACGTCGCCGCTTCCTCCGACACCACGACAACCGCCAGCGGTTCCTCGCTCTTCGCTTCCGCGCGCAGCACCGCATCGAAACCTTCCATCATCCCGTGCGCGCCGCCCACCACCGCATTGCCCAATTCCGTGTACGTCTTGCCGAGCCAGCCCGTCAGGCCAATCCCGCCGGGCACGGAATCGAGTTCGGTGATGAAGAAATGGTCGTTGGTGAGAATCACGTCCGGACGAATCACGCGGGGGACGTGACTCTTGAAACGGTCGCGCCGCGACAATTCGATGAGTTCCTTCGGCTTGCCCGCGTCGAGATACTCTGCGACCCAGTGCGGTAGCTTACCCTGGACGCTGTGCCGGTACATCACGTTGCAGGCGCGGTAGAAGGCCAGCAATTGCGGGCCAAGCGCTTCGAGTTTCGTGACGAGTTCCTGCGAGAGCGGGAAAGCTTCCGGGGAGATGCGCCACGTGGTGCCGGCAAACATCCCGTGGGCGGGCAGTTGGTCGCGGACGTATTGGGCCCGCTGCAACGCTGTAACTTCGGTTATCATTCGCGCAACTGGCCGTCGCCGACAACCACGAACTTGTAGCTGGTCAATTCCTCCAGGCCCATCGGGCCGCGGGCGTGAAGCTTGTCGGTGGAAATACCAATCTCGGCGCCGAAACCATATTGACCGCCGTCGGCGAGCCGCGTGCTGGCGTTCCAGAACACGCTGGAGCTATCCACCTCGCGAAGGAATTTTTCTGCCGTCGCCTTGTTGCGGGTGACGATGGCATCACTGTGCGCCGAGCCGTATTTCGTGATGTGATCGACAGCCTCGTCCACGCCGTTGATGACGCGCACGGCGAGAATAAGGTCGAGGTATTCGGCATACCAGTCGTCTTCCGTGGCCGGTTTGGCGGCCGGAACAAGCTGACGGGTCCGTTCGTCGCCGCGCAGTTCGACTTTCTGCCCGGCGAGGGCTTTGGCGACGCGCGGGAGGAACTGGTCGGCGATCTTCTGGTCGATGAGCAGCGTCTCGATGGCGTTGCAGACGCCGGGACGCTGGCACTTGGCGTTAATGACGATTTTTTCCGCCATGTCGAAATCGGCGTCGCGGTCAACGTACACGTGGCAGACGCCCTTGTAGTGTTTGATGACGGGAATGCGCGATTTCTCCGCGACGGCGCGGATCAGCCCTTCCCCGCCGCGCGGGATGCAGAGGTTGATCAACTCGTCGAGCTGGAGCAATTCATCGATGGCCGCGCGGTCGGTCATGGGGACGACGGTGATGCTGTCAGGCGGCAGGCCGGGGACGTTCATCGCCTCGGCGATGGCCAGGTTGCTATGGATGGCCTCTGAACCACCGCGCAGGATCACGGCGTTGCCGGTTTTGAAGCAGAGGCAGCCGGCGTCGGCGGTGACATTCGGGCGCGACTCGTAAATGATCAGGATGACGCCGATCGGCACGCGCACTTTCTGGATGCGGATTCCGTTCGGACGGGTCCACTCGCTGATGGTTTTGCCGACCGGGTCCGGCAACGCGGCAACCTCACGCACGCCCTTCGCCATTTCGCTGATGCGTTTATCCGTGAGCGTCAAGCGGTCGAGCATGGCCGAGGAGAGGCCCGCTTTCTTCCCCGCTTCGAGATCTTTCGCGTTGGCAGACTGAATGCGGTCGGCGGACTTCTCAATCCCGTCGGCCATCGCGCGGAGCAGCGAGTTTTTCTCTTCCGCGTCGAGCCTGGCCAACGCCCGCGACGCATCGCGCGAACGTTCGGCCAGCAATCGCATTTGTTGTTTCAGGTCCATTTAAAGAATCACCATGTCATCCCGATGAATCACCACTCCGGTGGCTGACTTGATTAGGATGCCGCCAACCTTCGCCAGGCCGCGCGCAAATTCAACCTGATTTTTGTCGCAGATGCTGACGACGTCGCCCTCCGCGAATTTTCCCTCCGTCGTAACGATGCCCTTGGCCAGCAGACTCTTGCCGTTCACGCAGAGCGCCTGCTTCGCGCCTTCATCCACAACCACCTTGCCCGCAGGGTGTTGAAAAAACGCGATCCACCGCTTGCGACTAGCCAACTTGTCCGCGTGCGGCAGAAAGATCGTTCCGACCTCCTCGCCGTCCAGCACGTCGCGCACGACATTCGCGCGGTTGCCGTTCGCGATCACGAGCGGGATACCGGCGCGGGTCGCAATCTTCGCGGCATCGATCTTCGATTTCATGCCGCCGACGCTCGTCAGGCGGTCGGTACCGCGCGCGAGCGATTCGACTTCGCGTATCTCAGACACGGTTGCCACGACGCGCTTTTGGTCGTCCAACAATCCCTCCACATGGGAGAGGATGACGAATAGATCGGCGTTGATGAGGGTGGCGGTCAACGCGCCGAGACGGTCGTTGTCGCCGAACTTGATCTCGTCCACCGCGACCGTGTCGTTCTCATTGATGATGGGAACGGCGCCGCGGGCGAGCAAGGTGGCGAGGGTGTTGTGGGCGTTGAGGTGGCGCGCGCGGTTTTGCAAATCATCGTGCGTGAGCAGCACCTGCGCGACGGTGATGCCGGAGTTGCCGAACAGCCGGTCGTAGACCGCCATCAACTTGCTCTGTCCGATGGCCGCTGCGGCCTGGAGTTCATCGAGCCGTTTCGGGCGTTGCTTGATTCCCAGTTCCGCCATCCCCGCCCCGATGGCGCCCGAGGTAACCACGATGATCTGCTTCTTCGCCGCATGGAGCGCGGCGAGTTGGGCGACGATCTGCTCGATCTGCGGCAATGAAAGACGGTTCTGCGCATCGGTGAGCAAGCCCGTACCGAGCTTGATTACAATGCGGCTGGCATTGCCCAGGATTTCCTTGCGGAGTTTCATAAGAGCCATCATTGCTTACCAGAGTTTGGGGAATGTGTCGAGTGGCTGGGTGTGCCCGTCGGCGCGTCAGGCGAGACGGAACCAAGGCCTAACGACAGGATGGCGTTGGTTGAAACTGAATGACAGTACAGGAATCGCCGGCACAGGTCCGCGCTTCCAAGTTAACCAACCGTCCGTTCGTTGTGGAGGTTAATTTCTCTTCAGGAAACGGAGCGGGAGCAGACAGCCGAGAGCTGCGCCCACAAGACCGAATGTGCCTGGTTCGGGCACGGCCACAATCGTTGCGGCCAGGCCTGTGGTATCTTCATGATCGTTTCCGTCGCTCCCAAAGCCGACAGCAAAGTCGAGGGTGTCTCCTGACGCGAGGTTCAGCGTTCCCGAATAGGACGTCGGGCTGGGGAAACCGAACACGGTTGAATCGAATATCGAGACACCATTGAGCAGAACATGCACATCTGCTGAATCGCCGATCGTGCTGACGCCGGAAAACGTGGCCGCGATACTGAACGACCCAGATGAAGGCGCAGTCCAACGGAGAACGGAATACGTGCTCTGAAACATATTCAATGTCAGTTGCCCGGGTTGGAAGTTTGTAAAGGGAGGAAGAAGTATCGGGTTCGCCGTGCTGTTGAGCAGGGCAGACGGAATACCACCCTCCGGACCCGGGCCCATGAACCAACCACCGAGGCCGGTGAGTCCATAGGCGGCCGTGGTGTTGCTCGTATCCAAAGTGAAGGCCGATCCGAGGGTCGTCGACCAGCCGTAGCTCCAGACGCCATTGGGATCATTGCTGGTGGAAAAGTCTGCCGCAGCATCGTAGGCCAACGCCGCTTGTGGCAGGGCGACTACAATGAGACAGAGCAACGTTGTGAAGATTGAGATGAACGCCAATCTTTTTGACGATGACATGGCAGGGCTCCTTCTGTTGGTTGAGGTAAACGTGATTCCGTGTGCAGAACTGGGGATGATGGAATTCTTCATGGCCTCTCCTCGCTTTGCCTGGTTTCCCAGGCGGTTGGTTAGTATCGGTGCCTGTTCTATGGCAGGCATTGGGCTCGCTGAACCAACACCGCCATTGCAAACGACTGTACAAACCGGGAAAACACCAACTCTCGCAACGGACTCTGGAGCCAGTAGAACACTCGCTCAGAGGCGAGTCAAGTGCATTAATTCCGTGGTTCGGCGTCGGACCGGCTGACAGGCTCAGTTCACCACAATGACGCGGTAAAATCGCTGCGGTTGCAAGACCGGATCGGTGAACGTAACCGAGGTATTGGAAACAGTGATATCGGTCTGGTCGGTCCACGCGAGGTCAGTGGGTTGCTGCTTCCATTGAACGCGATAGATCCGGCCCGTCACGGCGCCCCACGAAAGACCGAAATTGTTATTGGTGATGGTGACCGAGATCAAGGGAGGGGCGTTGGTCACGTAGATCGTGCTGAGCAACTTGGCGAGGCGTTGGCCGCCGATGGCCATGCGCTGGATGGCGGTGGCCTGGGCGGTATTGGTATAGCTGACTGTGGGAGAAGTGCCGTTAGTGATCCCGACGTAGGATATCGTCGCTGCGAGTCCCCGGCCTTCCAAGGCCCAGGTCATGGGGTCAGGAATCGAGCCGACACTTACCGGGTACGGGTACGCGGCTTCGGCGATGGCGGCCTTGTTGGTGATGATGGCCTGACTGGCGGCAGTGAACGGACGGGTAACGGAGTCGCTAAGAAAGCCGCCGCCAGCGTCCCAAAGAGCATGGAGCTCACTCCACGTGCCGGTGAGGCTGAAACTGTTGCCACCGGCATCGCCGGTAGGTTTGTTAGTGGTAACACCTGTGGAGCAATGGAGGGGCTGCTGGATATCGCCGGCAAAGTGGAGCAGAAAGCGCAAGGCGACGGCCTGGTTGCTGAGCGTCTGCGTTGGGTCTTGCAGTGTGGTAATGCACTGCCGGATAGCCACGACGACATTGGATGGATCGTTGGCAACACCGTTGGTCGGCGAGCCATCGAGACTGATGGGGATATCAATGTAGTGCGAGTTACTGAACGCCGACGTGAAACTCTTAATATCGTCGGCCCAGACGGCAGCGGTCACAAAATTACTGTTTATGGAACTCGAGTGAAACACCGGCACCGCGATGAGGGCGTCGCATTTGGCTTTTACCTCGGCATCGAGATGATTGTAGGCGATTTGCGCCACGACCATATGCCCTTCGGCACCCCAAGCCAGTACGGAACGCGGCAGGCAGAAACAGGCACAGAGCCAAGCGAGAACCTTAATGCTTTTCATCATAAACATTGCCTTTTCTGACGTTGTGCGGTCTCGGGGAGAATCGCTTTGCGACCATATTCTACGGGCATTCTAAGCCGGAACGCCGCCACGGTCAATCGCGATCTACGAGAAGTCTGCGGCAAGTTGATTTTGGCGGGGCGCAAATCGGTGAGCGGCGAAAGTGACGTCAACTCAGGCGGTGAGCCTGTTCACCGTGGGATGGACTCACGCTCTGGGCGGCCAAGGTCTCACCACGGCATCATCGGAGTGTAGGGGTTGAGCGTTCACCCTCCCATTCACAGGGAAGAAACCGCAGCTCAAACAGCGACTTTTTCAACGGCTTCTTAAGCGTTGACCCTTCATTCCTTCATTTAACTCAATTCTTCCTGATACTCGGCGTCCGTATTCACGCGCCAGGGATCCTGTTCACAGCCTAAGACGCGGCGAGCGGCAACAAGTGCAGTCATCATGGAATGGTCTTGGTTGTTGTACTTGTGCATGCCGTTCCGACCCACCACCTGAAAGTTGGTGAAGCGCTGAACTTGTTCGCGGATGATACGGACATCGCCCTCATAGCCGGGATAGTAAACCGGGTAGGCCTTTTCCGCGCGCACGACACAACCATCGAATACATCCGCCGCTGAGGCCAACCCTAGGATTTCCAACTCCCGCTTACCCAGCGCAATCAGGTCGCGATCAGACATATTCCAGATGGCATACCCCTCAAAGCAAAAGTATTCCAACCCCAGACAAGTCACGCCCGGGTGGGGGACCATCTGGGCGCTCCAGTTGTTGAAGTTCTGGATGCGGCCCATCCGGACCGTGGGGTGGTGAATATAAATCCAGTTGTCGGGGAACATTTTTTCGCGATGGATCATGAGCGCCACGGTCAGAAAATCGCGATATTGCAGCCGCTGTGCGGCGGCCGTGCAGGCTTCGGCCAGAGGCGGATCGAAGGCCAAGATGGATTCTTGCAGCGGCATGGAGACAATAAACTGGTCCCCTGCGATGACCTGTAGCTGGCCGTGTCTATTGCGCGTGGTGACGGAGGTCACTCGACGATCCTGCCAAGTGAACTCCATCGCCTGCTCACCAATGCGCACTACACCACCAGAGCGGATAATGTCATCGCGGGTCTTTTCCCACATCATGCCGGGGCCCAAGCGGGGATAATCGAATTCTTCAATCAGCGTCTTGACCACCTTACGGCCTGCCTTGCGCTGTGGGACAAATGCGTGCCAGATCGCCGTGGACAAGGACAGACCTCGAATTCGTTGTTCGGCATAATCGGAGCTGATTTGATCACAGGGGCGTCCCCAGACTTTCTCCGTATAGGTCTTGAAGAAAACACTGAACAACTTGCGCCCGAAAAGGTTTGTCACGCGGTCTTCGAACGACTTCTCCGGCTTTTGGGGGAACAGCAGAGCTTTGGCGTAACTCAGCACGCAGAGCAGGCTGGTCCACAACCCCAGTCCGAATAAGGCGTTGAATGCGTTTAAGGGATAGTCGAAGAACTTACCGCGGTAGTAGATGCGGGAGAGGCGTTTGACCTTGATGAAATCAGCGGCTAGGCGCCGGTGCCACCAAGTATTGATTTCCTCACTCTTGCTGAAGAACCGATGCCCACCGATGTCGAAACGAAACCCCTTGTAATTGACCGTGCGGGCAATACCGCCCACGTATTGCGTATCTTTCTCAATGAGGGTCACGGCCTGCCCATTTTCCAACAGCTCCGCGGCAGCCGTTAGTCCGGCCGGCCCCGCACCAACAATGATGATATTTTGCCTAGGCATCCTGAGCGTCTTTCTCACTTGAGCCAGTGCAGAGAGCGGCGGGATGTGAAAGTAGCAGTGTCAACCCGATGAAGAGAAGCAACGGCTCAAAGGGCAGGCGATACCGATAGCGCGAAACAAAGAAGCCATAACCGGCAGCCTGCAGAAGCAGGGTAAGGCTGCCAAAGACAATCCAAAAACGCCCCTTGGAATAACCCCGCAGACAACCGATAAGAAAGACAGCATAGACCAACACGGTGGTGACGCGGCACAGAAGAGTCCGTATGGGTTTGTCGCCTTCTGAGGCGGTGGCCATGCGCCCGTTATCCCAACGGAAGAAATTCAACGTCTTGACAAGCCAAAGACGGGCTGCGTCCGCAGGATGCGCTTTGATCCAAGCCACCGCCTCCGCTTTGGCCACGTTCTCCAACTCCTTGGCGGTCTTGACGTTCACCAGTTTGTCTCGTAAGCCGCTCGTGTCCACGTCACTGGTCGTGTTGGCCTTGGCCTGCGAGTTGAACCCCAGGTACATATGCAAGCCGCCACTGATGGAGAAAGGGATAAAGGCTTTTTCGTGGATGAAATTCCGAACGGTCCAAGGCACGAGCGGCACCACGAAACCAAATCCAAGGGCGATGCAATAGACGAGCCAGCGGCGGAAATGGCGAGTGAATTGCGCCAACGCCAGGGCGGGTAGCACGAAAAGTTGAGGGGGGGCGTAGAGCGCGCCGATGCCAAGGAGGAAACCTTCGGCCAAGCCCCAGCGGGCGGTGATTCGTGTGTCGGGATGAAACACGATGCCCCCTGCGGTCAGCAGGACCAGCGCCGCCAACCAAAAGGCCTGAAAGGTGTTGGGATAGTTTGAGGCACTTAGGTAAGCGAACGGGGGATGCAGGCCAATAAAGACCATGACGGTCATGGCAATAAGCAAGTTGCGGGTGAGCAAGTAGGCAGCGATGGCGTAGCAGAGAATTGCCGCCCAGGAGACGGTGGCGTTTATGAGTTTGGCAGTGAGCGGGCCCGTGGGAATGACGCAGCCTGCCAGTGCCAACGAAAAGGGCAGGCCGGGTGCATGGCAGATGGCAAGGGTACCATGGCCCTCATGATCTATCCGGTACCCTCGGCCGTGCACCAGGTTTTGGGCAATCTCCAAAAACCATTGTTCGTCCGCGTATTTGAAATGCGGACTGGAAAAACACAGCGCCCATCGTATGACGAGGAGTATGCCGGCGAGGGCGAAGAACAAGTCAGTAAGGCGACGGTTCATAAGAGGAAAGACACGGGGTCATCAACTCTTTGAGAGGCCGTAGAAAACTGCGCAATTTCGTAATCACTTGCAGCAGATTTCCCGACAAAACGAAACTTCGCAGAAGCGCCTCTACAACAAACGTCGCAACCTTTCCTTGACGAGTCCTCCTTCAACGACCTCATTGAGAGCTTATTCCCAAATCGACTGATGAGACTTAGCTTTCCGTGGCCAGCTCCCGCCAGTCGCTGAGGAGCCGGAAGTTCCGACAAAGAGTCTCCCGCTTCGCCGGTCATCGCCAATCCCACGCCGGCCCAGAGTAAGACGGCCTCCTCCCCCTGTGTGACTGCGCCCATCACGCGCACGACTGGTTCCACGCGGTCGGCTACGGCGAGTTTGTGGTGAAGACGCTCAATATGGGTGTGGGCGGTGTGCGGCGAGATGCCGAGGACGGCGGCAATGGCGAGTTCGGTGCGGTCATCGAAAACGCCGCGCAGGATTTGGAGTTCACGCGGGGATAGCTTGAGCGAGCGGGCGATCATCGCCCACGCTTGCTCGGTGAACATTGCTGAACCTGGTGCCTGTCGTCGTGAACGGGCATCCTGCCCACTTTTGGCACGATTGTTCAAGATACCGAGCCTCAAGGCCGTCTAGCGAGATTCACTGCGTATCATGTTCGCGCGGTGCTCGATTCTCCCGCGATCAGGCCGAAAAGCAAGCCTTTTGGGATGGGGGCGGGCGGACACTCGTGTCCGCTCCGTGTGAGCTGGTGCCATAGTCACCAAATCCCCCAAAGTCATCGACCGGATCCTGCACAGGGGCTGACGAGGACCTCTGTCATGCCGCCATCGTGGCACAATCTCGCCTGTCAGATTAGACATGCTCCGTCAGCCGCATATGTTTTTCCGGTGGTTTTCACCCTCTAAGACCCCAATGTTTACAGGCATTCGGAAGAAAAGCTTCCAAACCTTCCAAACCTTCCAAAGTACACTCACGGGTTTTGGGATTTTGAGTTAGGATTCGCGCGTGAATTGTGGACAGCAACGACAAACCTCCGGTGGGACGAACCGCGCTCACCGAGCGCGGCTACAGCGGGCAAGCTGGCGGACAAGGAGAAGGGTTGCGAAAAAACATGCTTTCTGCGAAACGAACCCGATTTGCAATGATGCTTTTTTTGACGTAACTGCCGGTGTACGCGATAGTTGCAGCGGATCCGCACGAAATTTGAATCGGGTTCGTTTGGGAAAGCCGAATCCATTTGGGAGGGGTCGCGGAGGTACAAATGGAGACCTGCGGTCGATATGGAGTGCGCGGTCGGGAGACCGGCGCACAACGAAGGAATGAAATTCGGCGCGAAACCTGTGGGCTTCGCGCCCTACAATCCGGCACGGGCTGCTGCCAGGCGGCAGGCACGCTGGGGCGTCTAATGGCTGGACAGACATGATGGGGCTTCTACAATGCGCCGGTGTTGGCGCGGGCTTCTGCGAAAGGCATCCTTATGAAACTTATCGGCATTGCGATCGTCCTTGCGTCGTGGACAGTCCTGGCGGCGGAAATGCCGCGTTGGGTTTTTTACCCGATGTCCTACGGAGCGAAGGGCGATGGAATCGCCAACGACGGCGCGGCCATCCAAAAGGCCATCGACGCTTGCGCGCAGTCGGGCGGCGGCATGGTTTATCTCCCGCCCGGCAATTTCCTGACGGGAACGATTGTCCTGAAGAGCAACGTGACCCTGCACTTGGCGCCGGGCGCGACGCTGTGGGGCAGCCGGCGCATCGAAGACTACAAGCCGTTCCATCTGATTTACGCGCAGGACGCCGACAACATCGCGATCGAAGGCGACGGCACGATCAACGGCAACGGCGACGCGTTTTGGGGACGCGAGTTCAGGCCGGTGGAGAAACGCCCCAGCCCGTTGATCGAACTGGTCGGCTGCCGCAACGTGCACATCCGCGACGTGCGGATTCGCAACACGCCCGGCTGGGGAATCCGTCCCTGGAACTGCGACGGCGTGTACATCCGCGGCATTTCCATGATCAGCAATATGGACAGCCCGAACACAGACGGCATCGACCCGGATGCGAGCCGCAACGTGTTCATCGCGGATTCGTATATCGAGACGGGCGACGACGCGATCTGCCTGAAGACGGACAAGCGTCCCGGGGCCGCGACAGCGCAGGCGTGCGAAAACGTCACGGTGGCCAACTGCGTCCTGATCAGCGACGATTCAGCGATCAAGCTGGGCACGGCCAGTTGGGGTGATTTCCGGGATTGCACGTTCGCCAACTGCGTGATCACCGGGACGCGTTATGGCATCGCGATGTACATCAAGGACGGGGGGCTCGTCGAAGGCATCCGTTTCGCGAATATCACCATCGATACGTCCGTCGCGTTCGAAAACGCGCGGACGGGCCGCACGGGCGCGCGGTCGGAGTATCCGATCTTCCTGGACCTCGAACGGCGCGGCGAGGGCTCGGCTCTGGGTCGCATCCGCGACGTGAGTTTCAGCGACATCAGCATCCGCGGCAAGGGCCGGGTGCTGGTCGCCGGCGGGCCGGAGCGCCCGCTGGAGAACCTGAGCTTCCACAATATCCTCATGCGCGTCACCGGATTCGAGCCCGTCGCCAAGGAGCACAAGCCTCGCGGGGTCGGCAAGATCCGCACCGCCACGCCGGAGACGGATTATGGCCCCGTGCCGGCGGCGTTCATTTTCGCCAATGTCCACGGCCTGGACTTGCGCGACGTGCGGGTCATCTGGGACATCGAGGGCCCGCCGCAGGATCGGCATGCCATCTACGCCGGGCGCGTCGAGGATCTTTCCATCAACGGTTTCCGCGGCGGTCCCGCGGGAACGAAGCTGGCCGCCATCGGCCTGGAGAAAACCAAACGCGTCTTCATCACCGCGGCGCGGCCGGACCCGGGCACGGCGGTGTTACTGGGAGTGAGCGGCGTGCCCGGCGAGGAACTCGCTCTCACGGGGAATGATCTGTCAACCGGAACAAAGCCTGTGCAAGCCGGGGCTTCCTACGTGCACCTGCCCTAGCGGCGTCCAGAGGGCCAAGAGTTGACCCGGTTCACAATGTCCAGACGCGACCCGAATGCGCTACGAACCGGTATTCTGCGCCGGCAACCGTCCCACGCGCTTCTTCGGTTCTCGGATCATGGGTTGCATAAACGATTGCATGATTCCCGAGACCGTTTCACGAGACACACACATGCCGCCGCAGGGCTGCCAGCGGTCTTTGACCAACTTGTTCACTTCGGCAGCCAGATTGTCGGGAGAAGAAGCGATGGCGATCTTGTATTCCGTAGCTCTCATTTACGCACCGCTCCCGCCCTGGCCGCCTTCACCTTCGCCCACCTGGCCCTCTGTGCGGCGGCGATTCTCTCGAGCCCCGCCCTGGTGAATTTCGGTTTGCGTCGAATCGTGACCGACTTTGTTGATGCCCGGCCGCGACCAACATGGAGTTCACCGAGAGCTTTCATGGCCGTTTGCACTTTGGCCCGTCGTGCATCCAGCTTGTTGAGTTCGGTGGAAAGAGCTTTGCGAATCTGCTGTAGGTTCATGTTGGGTTGTTACCAAAATTCCCAACGCCTCACAAGCTTTGTCCAAAGGCACCGGAGCCAATCCGTGAGGAAAGGAGCGTTGACAGGGGGGGCGAGTTTGGTAGACTTTGCACGCGAAGTTTCTCCCCGTTTGGCTGGAGGTCGGTCCCTGCCTTTGGGCAGTACAAACTCACAAGAGGAAGTTCACGAACATGGCTAAGAAATCGAAAAGTTCAGGCAAAAAAGCGGCGAAGTACGTTTATTTTTTCGGCGGTGGCAAGGCGGACGGTAACGGCTCGCAGAAGCCGTTGCTGGGCGGCAAAGGAGCGAACCTGCATGAGATGACGCGGATCGGCCTGCCCGTCCCGCCGGGATTCACGATCACGACGGAGCTTTGCACGTACTATTACGAGAACAAGAAGACCTATCCGAAGGCGCTGACGGAGCAGGTCAATGCGGCGCTCGCAAAACTCGAAGGGGTCACCGGCAAGAAGTTCGGCGACAAGCAGAATCCGCTGTTGGTTTCCGTCCGCTCGGGCGCGCGCGAATCGATGCCCGGCATGATGGACACCATCCTGAATCTCGGCCTGAACGATGACACGGTCGAAGTCGTGGCCCGCAAGTCGGGGAATGCGCGGTGGGCGTGGGATTGCTACCGCCGTTTCGTCCAGATGTACGGCGACGTGGTCATGGGCGTGCAGAACACCGGCCGCGACGAGCATGAGCCGTTCGACGAAGTGATGGAACAGCTCAAGCACGAGGCCGGCGTGAAAGAAGACACGGAACTCAGCGCCAAGGAGCTGCACCTCCTCGTCAATCGCTTCAAGGACCTGATCCGCAAACGCACGGGCAAGGAATTTCCGCAAGACCCTGTCAAACAACTCTGGGGTTCCGTCGGCGCCGTGTTTGGCTCGTGGATGAACGATCGCGCGATCGTCTATCGACGGAAGTACCATATCCCGCACGAATGGGGCACCGCGGTCAGCGTCCAGACGATGGTGTTTGGGAATCTCGGCGACACCAGCGCGACAGGCGTGGCGTTCACCCGCGATCCGGCCACGGGCGAGAAGGTGTTTTATGGCGAATACCTGATCAACGCGCAAGGCGAAGACGTCGTCGCGGGCACCCGCACGCCGCAGCCGATTGCCCGGTTGAAGCAGGAAATGCCCAAGGCGCACGCCGAACTCGTGACCGTCTGCAAAACCCTGGAGACGCGCTTCAAGGACATGCAGGATTTCGAGTTTACCGTCGAAGACAACAAGCTCTACATGCTCCAGACTCGCAACGGCAAACGCACCGGTCTGGCGGCCGTGCGTATCGCGGTGGAGATGGTGGAGGAAAAGCTCATCGACTGGAAGGAAGCGGTGAGCCGCGTGCCGGCGGATTCGCTCACCCAGGTGCTCGCGCCCATCTTCGACCGCAAAGACCGTGACGCCGCGGTGAAAGCGGGCCGTTTGCTCTGCAAAGGGCTGGCTGCCGGGCCTGGCGCCGCCTCCGGCAAAGTGGTGTTCAATGCCGAAGACGCCGTGGAACGCGCCCAGAAGGGCGAACGCGTGTTGCTCTGCCGTGTGGAGACCAGCCCGGAAGATTTGCGCGGCATGATTGCCGCCGAAGGCATTCTCACGGCGCGCGGCGGCGTTTCGTCGCACGCGGCGTTGGTGGCCCGTCAGATGGGCAAGATTTGCGTTTGCGGCGCGGCCGACATCGTGGTGGACTACACGGCGCGGGTCATGAACGTCGGTGGCCGCACCATTCAAGAAGGCGACTTCATTTCCATCGACGGCACGCTCGGCGAAGTTTATGAGGGCGAACTCAAGACCGCCCCGAGCGAAGTCGTGCAAGTGCTCATCGCCAAGACACTCGACCCCAAGCAGGCCCCGACTTATCAGCGGTTCGACAAGCTGATGAAATGGACCGACAAGATTCGCCGGCTCGGCATCCGCACGAATGCCGATCAGCCCGACCAGGCGGCCAATGCCGTCGCGTTCGGGGCGGCGGGGATCGGCCTGTGTCGCACCGAGCATATGTTCTTCGAAGGCGACCGTATTTACGCGATGCGCGAGATGATCCTCGCCGAGACGAAAGAAGCGCGCGTGGCCGCACTCCAGAAGTTGTTACCGCTGCAGCGCGACGACTTCGCCGGCATTTTCCGCGCGATGAAAGGTCATCCCGTGACGATCCGCACGCTGGATCCGCCGCTGCACGAATTCCTGCCGCACGATGGCGAAATGCAGCGCGAGACAGCGCACAAACTCGGCATCAGCCCCGAGAAAGTTGCCGCCCGCGTGGCGGCATTGCATGAGGCCAACCCGATGCTCGGTCATCGCGGCTGCCGCCTCGGCATCACCTATCCTGAAATCACCGAGATGCAGACCCGCGCGATCATCGAAGCGGCCATCGAGGTGCGGAAGGAAGGCATCCCTGTGAAGCCAGAGATCATGATTGTACTGGTCGGCTTCCCGAAGGAACTGCAGAACCAGTTGGAGATAGTCCATCGGACTGCCAGGCAGGTCATGGAAGAGAAGAAAAGCCGGATCAGCTATTTGGTCGGCACGATGATCGAAATCCCGCGCGGCGCGCTCTGCGCCGATGAGATTGCCAAGGACGCCGAGTTCTTCAGCTTTGGTACCAACGACCTGACGCAGACCACGCTCGGCATGAGCCGCGACGATAGCGGTTCATTCCTGCCGCAGTACCAAGAGCTGGAAATCATCAAACGCAATCCATTCGAGGCGATTGACCAGTCGGGCGTCGGCCAGCTCATGCAGATCGCGATTGAGAAGGGCCGCAAGACGCGTCCCGATATCAAGCTCGGCATCTGCGGCGAGCATGGCGGCGAACCCTCCTCGGTGGAGTTCTGCCATCGCATCGGGCTCACGTACGTGAGTTGCAGCCCTTTCCGTGTTCCCATCGCGCGACTGGCTGCGGCTCAGGCCGTTCTCAAGGACATGAAAGCCGTCAAAGGTCGCGAGATCAGTTAGGTTCGCGACAATCGTGGAATGATTGCAGGGCCGGGGCAATCCCCGGCCCTGTTTTTTGTGGCCCAACTACTGCTTTGAACTAAACACGGTGTTTGAACATCTAACATGCAGGGGAACGATGTGGTCGCGAATCCAGCTTAAAAGTTCTTGCGTAGCGCAAAGTGACCGCATAGTTTCGGTGCGGGACGGGAAGCCCCCGACGTTTTTTCAAGCGTAAGAGGAACATGGTGATCGGCCGCGAACAAGAGAGCGAAAATGGGATCAAGATCTATCTGCGCGAGATCGGTCAGATTGCTCTGCTGACCCCCAAGGATGAGATACGCCTGGCGGCGCGCATCAAGAAGGGTGACAAGCAGGCGCGGGCGCAGATGATCAAAGCCAACCTCCGCCTCGTGGTCAAGATTGCTCACGACTACTCAAATTTTGGCCTGCCGCTTCTCGACCTCATCAGTGAAGGCAACATCGGCTTGATGAAAGCCGTCGAGCGCTTCGACCCCAAGAAAGGCGGCAAACTATCGACCTACGCCGCGTGGTGGATCAAACAGTCGATCAAGCGCGCCTTGGCAAACCAATCGAAGACTATTCGCCTGCCGGTGCATCTCGTTGACAAGATCAGCAAGATGAAACGGGCCGGCCACAA
>JBGOTY010000030.1:0-17126 GCA_041476745.1 Verrucomicrobiia bacterium
AGGGTGAAGAGGTATTCGACGCGGTGGCGGTCGCTCTCGAATGGCTCGGGCCGGTAACAGCGATCCACGGCGCGGTCGAGTTCTTGATGGGCTTTCAGCAGCGGGGCTGGCATCAGCAACGGGTTGTACAGATCGGCCAGTGTCGAGGTGGGGTACTTCGACCGCGCGTCCAAGACCGCTTGTGTCGCCGCTTCCACCGCCGCCCGCTGCTTGTCTGTCACCGCCGCCGGCCACGGGTAGTTGTTGTAAACGATCTGACTCGAATACTGGTAATCCGATTTCATTCGACCGCAGGTGTACCGCATCCAAGCCATGTGCATTGCTGACGAAAGAACGCCAAAGTCATAAAGTGTCGCTTTCGGAACGATGAGTGCGCTGCCGTTGGCGATAACCTTCGGCTGAACAAAACCGACCGGCATGTAGTTTCGCCCCATCGAAGATACTTTCGGAACGAGCAAGTAAGTTCCCTTTGGTTGCCGGATTTCACCGAATAGCGTTGGCGTCTTAGAGAGTTCTCGCGTCTCTGGCCGATTGCTTTCGGCGCGGGCTTTCTGCACAGCTTCGACCCGGTCTTTGACCGGCTGGCATTCTCGGATGAGTGCCGGTGGAGCGTCCACAAGCCAAAGACACCAGCGTTCGGTGGAGTTTATGAACTCTTCGCTTCCCATGAACGGGCGAATGAAGGGCGCAATTTGTGGGCATTCAGTCAGCAAAGCTTTTCGAGCCTTGGCATCGAGAATCAGATTACCAAGACCTTTGTCCTTCTTACGCCTGTCGTTGGCCATGCTGCCATAACTGATTTCTGGCCCACCGGCAACTTGCTCAGTCCGTTTTCCGAGCAACACGTTTGGTGCGTCTGCGAGATAGGGATTGATGTTCTTTGCGATAATGGCGTGCGGCTCGCCTTTGGGATCCGGGTACTCGAAGATAGTCTTGAGGTCAGCCGGTAACACTCCGAAGCCGATAATCACAACGTGAACGTGTGCTTTGCCGCGCGCTTCGCTTTCCCATGGAAACGTCCGATGCGCAAAGTGAATCTGGACGTGATGCTTGTCCAAAAGCTCCTTCCAAATGATGCCGACTTGTTCGCCTTGGGTGATGGAGTTCGTGGAAACGAATGCCACACGAATTGGCCGCGCCTGAATGTACTGTGCAGCTTTGATGTACCAGCCACACACATAATCGAGGACACCGGCACCTTTGACCTGACCGAAGATCAGTTTCATGTCGGATTTCTGGTCGGCGTTCTGTTCCTTCTTCCCGACGAACGGCGGGTTGCCGAGGACGAAGGAGCATTGTTCCGGCGGCAGGACGGTGCGCCAGTCGGTTCGGAGGGCGTTGGAGACGACGATGTGCGGCGAGGCACGCAACGGCAGGCGCTGGTAGAACTGACCGAACGCCTGCGAGAGCGCGATGTTAGCTTGATGGTCGGTCAGCCAGAGGGCCACCTCCGCGATGCGGGCGGGGAATTCCTCGACCTCGATGCCGTAGAACTGGTCGACGTTGAGCTTGGAAAGCCGGTTCACGTCGTCCAGGGACATTTCGTGTTGTTGGCCGTGAAGTTCCAAGAGTACTTCGAGTTCGAGTTTGCGGAGTTCCCGGTAGGTGAGGACGAGGAAGTTACCGCAGCCGCAGGCGGGATCAAGGAAGCGGAGTTTGGCCAGTTTGTCTTGAAACTCAGCAAGGCGCGCCTGCCGGCCCGTGGAACGATCGGCTTTGCGGGTCTCGAATTCAGCCCGGAGGTCGTCGAGGAACAGGGAGCGGATGAGTTTGAGGATGTTCTTCTCCGCTGTGTAGTGCGCGCCGATCTGCCGGCGTTCCTTGCTGTCCATGACGGCCTGAAACAGCGAGCCGAACACGGCGGGGGAGATGGTTTCCCAGCGGAAGGCGCAGCAGGCGAGCAGGCCGTTGCGCATGTCGGTGGTGAACTCGGCAAATTCAAGGCGCTCGGCAAAGAGGTCACCGTTGACGTAGGGGAACTGGCTGAGTTCCTCGTCAAGATTGCGTTGGCGCTGCGGGGCATCGGTGTTGAGGATCCGAAAGAGTTGTTCCAGCCGGACGCCGAGATCGGAGCCGTCTTCGGCGGTGCGGTCGCGGAGGAACAATTCAAAGGCCTTCTGCGGGAAGATCCCGTTGTCCTCGGCAAAGAGACAGAAGAGGATGCGGACAAGGAAGCGTTTGAGTTCATGGCCGGTATAGCCGCCCGCTTCCAAGGCGTCGTGCAGGTCGCACATGAGTTGCGTCGCTTCGAGGTTGGCAGGGTCTTCGGGATTGAGCCGGTGATGGGTGTAGCCGGCAATGAAGGCGAAGTAGCGAACGCATTTGTGGAAATCGGCCAGCGGGAATTCGATGCTCGGTGGGAGGCGATTTAGCAGCGGGGCGTCGGGGTCCTGCTCGGGTTCAAGATCGTGGAGGGCCACGCGCGCGAAATCCGAGACGATCAGCCAGCGAGGGATTTCGCGGTCACGTCCAGAATCCTTGAGGCCACGGATGTAGGCCATACCTTGCGCGTGCGCCTTGCCGAGATCAGCGCCGGCGGACTTGTGCTCGGCCAGCAAACGGCCCGGCCAGAACAGGTCAATGAAACCCCAATCACCGGAGAGTTTTTTGACTGGTTCCTCGAAAGTGGCCACGGTGCGGCGGCGGACACCGAAGACGTTGAAGAAGTCGTTCCAGAAGGATTGGCGCTCCGCGGCTTCGCGGGTCTCGCCTTTCCATTCTTTGCTAAAGGTGATGGCGCGGTGTCGGATTTCGTTCCATGACAGCGGCATGGCCGCATAATAGCAAAGACGGGGCGCGGGTCGAGCATGGGATTCTGTCCGCCGATTTGGGAATGGAGGCGATGCACCCACCCTTTTATCCCCTCCGAGGAGGGGAACATGTTTGTCTATCGGTAATTGATAATTTTGCTGGACGCGGTGTGGCGGGATGGGTATAGTCGGGGAAACAGATGAACACTGAACGCTCAACTTCCAACCCCGAAACGAATTCGGGGCAAGCTGTCCAACTTTCAAGCCTCCTTCGCGAGGGTGCAAACACCCCTCACCTCAATCCTCTCCCCCAAGGGGAGAGGAAGGGCCGCAAAAACATGCGTTTCTGCGAAACGAACCCACCGTTTTGGAAGGCGATTTATTGTGTATCACTCTAATTTACAAAGGCTTATATCGTTTGCGGGCCCGGTTTGCAGGTGGGTTCGTTTTGGAAAACGAACCCACCGGGGAGGGGTTTTAGGGGTGGTTTTGGGTCGAAAATGGGTTCGTTTTCCGGAAAACGAACCCACTGGAGGTGCTGACTTGAGAGTCGCGGCAGACCCTTACGACCTCCAACGGGCGGGACGCCCGTTCAACCCGGAACCCGCGAACGGACTCAGGGCAGGCGGGAGCGAAGAAGGTGGAAGGTTTGCTGATTAGGACACCACTGCCATTTGGGTCCGCGCAAAAGCCGCGCTTGCGCACCGGGAAGGAGTTGAGTAATAGTGTGGCTCGAACCATCCTGTCGTTGGAGGTTGTGAATGGAGTGGCCGGAATCCAGACAATGAATGCCAAATCAAATGCGCGGTTGAGTCGCCTCACGGTTTCGTTGGTGGTGGGGTTCGTCGTGTTGTTGCTGGTGATCCTGTTGCTGGGTCGCGCGTTGGGCGCGACGAACGACGTCCGCATGGCAAAACCCGCCCCTCTCTTCTCGTTGAAGATTGCGCAGGGGCAAACCATCAAGCTCACCGACTTCAAGGGCAAGGCGCTGATCATCTGCTTTCTGGCCACCGGGGACAGACCCAGCCAGACACAGGCACTGATCTTGAACAGCCTGCTCAAGGGATACAGCGAGACGAACCTGGCGGTGCTCGGCCTCGTTTTTGTACAGCCCGGTGCCCAGCCGATAAAGGCCTACGCCGAAGAGCAGGGACTGCGTTTCCCGTTATACCCACCCGACTATGACATCGTTCAAGCCTTTGGCGGCCTCACCGCCATTCCCACCCTGTTCGTCATCGACAAGAACCAAAACATCATCCAGAAATATGTCGGCGTCACCGAAGCAAACACCCTCGAAGCCGACCTGAGCGCCATCCTTAAGCAATGAGCCGTTTCCGACCATCCTGGATCGCGCTCGCGCTGTTTCTCCTGACGCCGCTGGCCGGCGAAGGGCAACTGGGCGCGCCACAAGGCGAGGCCAAGGTCGCGACGTTATTATCGGTCGATAAACTTGCCCCGGACGTGTCTTTCCGTGTCGCAGTCGTCATCGATATCGCCGAACACTGGCACGTTAACGCCAATCCCGCTAATGCCGAAGGCCTGATCCCAACCACGCTCACACTTCCGTCAACCGCATCCATCGTTATCGACCGCATTGTCTACCCGAAAGGCGCAACAACGAAGGTGTCGTGGTCGGACGGACCGGTCTCGCTTTACACGGGTCACACGATCGTTTTTGCCGCGGGGCGCGTCAACGCCGCTGCCCAGCCCGGGCCCGTGAAACTCGAAGGCTCGCTGCGCTATCAGGCGTGCAACGATCAGGTTTGCATTGCACCGAAGACCATTCCCGTCGTCATTGAAACCGAAATTGTTTCTCCGTCGCAGAAGCCGCAGCCGGTCCACCCCGATATCTTCGGCGCAGCGCCCGAGGCCGCGCCCCTGGCACACCTGGTCACCGCCGGGGCAAATGAGGATGTCACCCCGATTGCCAAGCTCGTGCGCGAGCGTGGTTGGTTCGTCACGATCCTGGTTGTTTTCCTGGGCGGTCTGGCGCTCAATCTCACACCGTGCGTGTACCCGATGATCGCGATTACGGTCAGCTATTTCGGCGGGCAGGGTGGTGAACGGAACGCGGGGCGCGCGTTTGTATCGTCACTTATTTATTGCCTCGGAATCGTGCTGACCTATTCGACGCTGGGACTGATCGCGGCGCTCACGGGCTCGCTCTTCGGTTCCGCGCTCCAAAGTCCCTTCGTACTTGTCGGCATCGCGCTGTTGCTGGTCGCGCTCGCGCTGAGCATGTTCGGCCTGTTCGAGTTGCAACCTCCGCAAGCCCTCATGCAGAAGGCCACCGGTTTGTCGTCGAAGGCGGGCTACATCGGCGTGTTCTTTCTGGGTACCGTGATCGGCGTCATTGCCGCACCCTGTCTGGCGCCATTCGTCGTCGCGCTGTTGGCGTTCGTCGGCCAGACCGGTAATCCATGGCTCGGCTGGTGGCTGTTCTTCGCGCTGGCATTGGGGTTGGGTATTCCGTACGTCGTGCTCGGGACGTTTTCCGGATTGCTGACGCGTCTGCCGAAGTCGGGCATGTGGATGGTCTGGGTGAAGCGGGTGTTCGGCGTGGCGCTGTTCGCGGTGGCGGCGTGGATTACCAGCCCGCTGTGGCTGAACGCCGCGGTATCGACCACCGGCGGGATCGCGTGGGACCCTTACTCCGCCATCAGTCTCCAGCAGGCCGCCGCCGCGCATCGCCCGGTTATGATCGATTTCACTGCCGACTGGTGCGGCCCGTGTCGGAAGATGCAGCGCACCACGTTCCGCGATCCACGCGTGATCGACCAGACCAACCAGGTCGTCATGGTACGGGCCGACCTCACGCGCGAGAGCTCACCCGAGGTCGAAAAGATCCGCAAGGATTTCGGGATTTGGGGCGTGCCGACGATCCTCTTCCTTGGCCCTGACGGTCGGGAGCATACGGAGTTGCGACAGGTCGAATATATCGATGCGAACCAGCTTCTTGGTTTGTTGGAAAAGGCGAAGGGAATCGCCCCCACGAACTCCCCGGTCGCCCGCGCACCCGACGCCCCGCCGCAATTGCTGAATCCGTTTTAACCGTTACGAATCGGCCGGCTATTTCCGCGCTATTTTGGCAATTGCTTCCTCGAGTACCAGCCGATCATCGAGTTGCGTGGTAACGAGTTGGCGATTCGCTTCCAAGAGCAAATCCATCGCGCGAATCAATTCCATCGTGGTGAAATTCTTTGCCGCCAGCGCGCAGCGATATAACCGCCACGCGTTCGGTAATGCGCCTTCCTTCGTTCGCGGAAAATGGGCGGTCACGGGCTCGGGCAGGCGCTCGAAGGCTTTCACAAACTCGAAGTTGCCGCCCTGGCCGTCGCGCACCGTGATTAGTTTGCGCTGCAGCAGGTCCCGCGCGAGCAGCATCAGGCGGAACTGCGCTACCAACATCATCAAGATACCGATCGGTTGATCACCTGAGTCGAGCAGGTTCTCCAGCGCGGCGATGGCGTGCGCGGTGCGGCGCGCCCCGAGCGCGTCGGTCAGTTCCCAAATCACCGCCTGCCGGGAGGCCGAGCAAATCGCGCGAACATCTTCTGATAAAATCTCGTTCCGCTTGCCAACGTAGGTGATCAGCTTCTCCAATTCGTTGGCGATCTCGCGCAGGTTCGGCGCGACCAGTTCGCGAAACGCCTGAACGGCTTCCGGGTTCATCGTCTTGCCGTCGGCGCGCAGCTTGGACTGGATGAAGGCTTCGATCTCCTCGTCGGCATCGCCCTTCCCCTCTTCGAGCGCCTCGAAGAATTGCACCTCACCAATTTTCTCCAGCGTCTTGTACAGCGACTTGCGCCGGTCGCAACCGATCGCGCTGATGAGCAGCACCACGCCCTCGCCCAGACCGCCTTTCAGCAGATCACCCAGTTCCGCGAGTGCGTCCTTGACGGCTTCCGCCCGCGTGGTCGGGCCGTCGGCGAGCAGGTCGGTGCTCTTCAACCACACCAGCTTGTCGCCACCGCCGAATAAGCCGACGGTGTTCAACGCTTCGCGGACACGCGAGAGAACCTTGAGTGCCTCGTCCTGATTCGACACCGAGCCTTCGATGATCTCCACGCCAAACTCCCCTGCCTTCTTCGGCGCCAGTTTCTCCGCCAGTTTGGCGGCGGTTTCCTTGATGGAAAACTCGTCGGCGCCGCCGATGAGGTAGATGGATTTGGTTTTTGTGGCCGCTGCAGGCATGGTCGTAGTTTGCGGATGACGTGGCAGGCTGTCAAGCAGCTCACGTCGATGTTTGGATTCGCCTTTTTGAGGCAAGCTGTGGTCATATTGTGAGGTCGGGTGAAAAGGAGATGCGTGCAATATGCAAATTGACTGGGGCTCACACTATCTCATAGTGGCGGTTCGATGGCTCGACCCTCTGCTTCAATTAATCGGGCTTGGCATTTCAATCTGGGCCTATCGCGTCAGCCGCAAGGCTGGCTATCTGATTGTGGCTGCCTACTTTTTCCTGGCAGCATGCAGCTTGACCGTTATCCCCAAGATAAGACACGCTCTGTACCAGCGCCGGCATCCGCCAATAGAAATTTCCCGTGAGATGCAGGAGAAATATGCGAGTGAATTAATGGCTCTGTCGCAAAAATATTATCCCTCAGATCTTCGACCCGTTGAACGGTTGAACATTAATTTCCCCCTTGGCTCGATTCTTTTGATCACAGGCATTTGGCTTTTGGCAAAGGACGAAGCAAAACGAAGCGCTGTTCGGTAAAACTTATGAAAGCAATCGAGGGCTACCATCTGATAAAGCCTGATGACCTCCACTGGCGACCGTCGAACATCATGCGGATTCCGAACGCTGACTTCCTCGAACGCACCGGCAGCGAGATTCTCGGAGCAAGGCTCTGGCGGCTTCCTCCCCAGAGCGCCAACACTCTTCACAAGCATGTTCGCGCGGAGGAGTTCTATTTTGTCGTGGAAGGAGTTGGTCGCATTCGCGTTGGAGAAGAAACACTAACGGTGCCGCGTTACGGTGGTGTGCTGGTCGGGCCGCGATTGTTGCGACAGGTGTTCAACGATACGGAGTCGGAAGTTCTTTGGCTGATCGTGGGAGCGCCGGAAGCCGAACTCGAACCCAGCGAACTTTCCGACAAGAGCCTGTTTTATCCGGTCGATCCGACACAATTGCCACCCGAATTGAAGGGAGTCGAATGGCCCCCAAAAACTTGAGGCAGTCGAATCAGGTGCTTCAGGGAGACGGAGGCGCGGGCACGAGATCCTGTGCCAGCGGGCAGTCTTTTAATTGCTTGAGGCCTTCGACAACGGACTCGGCGTTTAGGCGGGCACCGGCTTTTTTGGTGTGCTGGTTGTCCGAGAACAAGGCGGCCGTCTTTTCCTGACCGAGCGCATCGTAGCGGTTGGCGGCGATGGCGTTGAGATCGATGAAGAGCGCGCCACTGGTCTTGGCGGCGTTGGCGGCCCACTGGGCATAGCCGTCGAAGCCGCGCTTGATTTTGCCGTCGACCCATGTGTTACGGGGGACAGGCGAACAAATGATTACGACTGCGCCTTTGGCTTTGGCGTCCTTGACGTACTGGCGCAGGTACCAGCCGTAGGCGTGGACGACCTTATTTGAGGAGCCGACCCCGAAATGTATCGTTTCATCGCCGTCTCCCGTAATCGTGGCGCGGTCGGGGTAGTTCTGCGAGTTGGAGGAATCGTTGTGGCCGAATTGAAGGAGGATGAAATCGCCGGGTTGCAGGCGGTCGAGGATCTTTGCCCAGAGCCCTTCTTCGATGTAGGAGCGGCTGCTGCGGCCGCCGTGCGCTTCGTTGTACACGTGGATTTTCGCGGGGTCGAAAAGCGGGATGATCTCCGAGCCCCAGCCCCACTGACCGTTTTCGCCCGTGCCGTTGCCGGTCCGCATGATGGAATCGCCGACGAGGAACAGCGCCGGGTGGAGCGTGGCCGGGGGCGGGTTCGTGGAATCCTGCGCTTGAGCGGTCGTGGTCATCAGAAGTGCCAGCGAGACTCCAAGGAATTGTTTTTTGAGGCGCATGAGTGGGATCATTCCATCTTCGTCAAGGTTTGAGGTACGGCTGCAGATCGGGAACGGCCTTCGCCAATTCATCCGCGACCATGCGCGCGAAGAACGCCGAGCCCTTCGCCCCGAGATGAGTGTAGTCGAATGCTGGGGCGGCCTCGCCTTTGCGCTCCACCACATTGTTCCCCGCTACTCCCGCGGCGGAATTCGTCGTGGCGGAAGCGGTGTTTGTGGGCGCCGAGGGCTTTGGCGCGGGAACGGAGTTTCCGCTGGCGGCGCTCTCCGCGACAATCGGCGGGGGTGGCGCCATGGCCAGGGTGTTGGCTTCAACGGGTCCCATCTTCTGCACGGCGGCAACGCTGTCGGCGTTCAGGTCGAGGACGGGAACACCCATTTCCGCGGCGACTTTCTTCGTCGCGTCGGCCCACGGGGTCAGATCATTCCTCACTTTGCCGTCCTTGAACGACCGGCGTGTGAGCGGCGTAATCAGCACCGGTTTGGCTCCGTTGCTAACGACGTCCACGACATACTGGCGGATGTTCACGGGAAACTCGTTCGTGAGGTTTGTGGAACGGCCCGGTTTGCCGGGCTGATCGCCGTGTCCGAACTGGATCAGCACGTAGGTCGCCTTGAAGTTCGCCTTGGACTTCAACACGTCGATGACTTTGGCCCACGAGCCGTCCGCGCGATAGCTACCGGAACTGCGACCACCCTTGGCCATGTTGATGAACGTGACCTGCTCAACAAGGTCCTTGGAGAAGCCCGGACCCCAGCCGCTCCTGACCGCCATCGTCGAGTCTCCCACCAAAATGATGCGTATTGGAGGCAGCGGTACTTGTGAAGAGGGCTGCGCCAGGACTAAGGCGGCAGTGAGTAGTGTTATGGCCGAGAAGAAGATTTGTTTTCGCATGGTCGGTGACTCCGGGAGAACTTCTATCAGGCTGCGAGACGGCGTCAAGAGTGGAATCGAAGCGCTCAGAGCAGGGTCGGGTTCATCGGCGCACAAGGCGGATTGTGTCGGTCGGCACGGGCTCGCTTCAGTGTTTCTCCACAAGAGCTAGTTTGACGATTCGCTCCACGAATGGGGTTTTTGCCTCGGTGTAGGCCTCTCGGTCGAAGTGATGTTGCTGGGCGAGGCGTAGCTTTAGCTCGGCATATTCCGCTACGTCGTCCGCATGTCTTCGCAGGTAATCACGGAACACTAGTCGTTCGACCCATAGGCGGCTCCGGAAAGGGACCAAGTGAAGGTGGTGTGTCCGGAACGATGGCGACGGTTTGCAGAACCAGTGCATCAAGTCGGCGTGGTACGGGAAATAACAGTATTCAATTTCGCTGAGGATGGGTATGGCTGCGCGAGATGCGTCCAGACTGTCGACCCCGACCATGATGTCGATGACCGGTTTCGCGGCGAGTCCCGGCACGGCGGTACTGCCAACGTGCTCGATTGTCCCCACTATCCAATTCTCGATCACGCGATCCAAAATCATTCGCTCTTGTTCGAAGCGTGAGGGCCAAGACTCATCATAGGAGACCACATGCACTGGTTGTTCGGGGACCGAAGTCATTGTAGGTGTCAGTTGCGTGTTTCAGTATTCCCAGGCCTCACGCGGGGCAGCCATCGTGGCACGGCTGCGGAATAGGCTTTCCATTCCGCTGCAAATTGCTGACGCAACCGGGGTTCCTCGTAAAACAGGACGCGAAGGTGAAAGGCCATGGCCAGTGCCACCATGTAGAAGGCCAGCCATATGGAACCAAAAACAAGGGTCCAACCCAGGACCACCGTCAGCACCGCGATATACATGGGGTTGCGGACGAAGCGATAGAGTCCAACCACCACCAAACGCTTTGGCGGATCCCACGGCGCAAGCGTCCCCTTCCCTGAGACATAAAAGTCGCGCACGCACCAAAGGAGGAGTAGGACTCCGAGCGCGAGAACCCCGAAACCAATGGCAGAACCGCTATGAGGTTTCGTGTCTCCAAGGCCAATCAGAACCGGAACCAGCCCGGCGACGACGCCCGGCAATGCCAGGAACGCAAACAGTGCTCGGATAAACATGCGTAGTTATTCAATAACACAATGTTCGCCGCGTGATGGCACGCAGCCTACAACCAGAGTCGGCATCAAAGGCGCCGCTCGCTCAGGACACGCGGGCTTAGTCAACTTGCCGGGCGGGTTTGCAGCCTTCAATGAATTTTCGGCCGCGCTCCTCGTCGATCTGCTCCATCCGACAACGTGCGAACCAAACGCCCGGTTCGACCCGCTGGAGGATGTAGTACGTCTTGCCGGCCTCGACGTTCAGGGCAACCGAACAGGGTTTCTCAGCCTTACTGGTGATGAAGGCATCGCCGGGCGAGCGCTCCCATACCAGGTAACTCTGTGGACCGGTCCTGCCGATCACCTCGTCATTATCGGTCACCTTCATCTGTACAGCCCCGCCGATCAAGGCTGGTCGGACCACATAGATGCGCGCCTTGGTTGTATCTTCCACCGGCACTGACAAATTGGGGATGCGCGCGGTTTGCCTGGTGGATGCACAGCCAGGCAATAGAATTAACAGCACGCCAAAGAGAAACGCCCGCGGATAATTCCTCATTTTCGATCTCCTTCTGGTGGTTGTTTTGAAATGGGCGGCTTCCGACTCATGTCAAAAAGCACATTTTCCGGGGCCCATTGGTTGTAGTAGTAATGTTTTTCCTGCTCGTACTGTCCTGCTTCGGCAGCGAGAGCCCGAATCATGACATGAGCTTTCAACCGGTGGTGCTGGCCTGACTGGGGCAGGGTCACGTCCACCGGCGCTTCGCCGACATAGCTTTCGTTGACTTCAATCCGAGCGCCCGCCGGCTCGGACCTGATATGGGTTACCATGCGCTGAGTCGCGCAGCCGATAGCGCAGGCGATGGGCACAATGGTGACGATGAGAGTGATTCCGTTCCGCATATTCCCTCCTGGGTTGTGTTGGCTTCTCTTCTCCGAATTGCCGGGGTGATGCGCGAAATCCCTCGACACCGGTCAAGGGTGCGAACCCCATTAAACTCCTTTTGAACGAGCGATGAAAGCACAAAAGAGTGTCCCCGCTTTGGACGATTGGCGAACCGTTCCGTTTGAGCTGCCGAGAGTTGCCGGGCTAGGTATTATGTCTTATCCAACAGAGGTGGCGGCAACTTGCGGCGAGCCTCCTCGACTTCCTGGTCACTCATCCTGATGTATAATCCTCGCTGTACCCAGCTCTCGAATTCTTCCAATTGACTCGAATCAAACCAACGGTGAAGCGATTCATCATCAATAAACACAATCGGTGCCTCTCGCCGCCGGTGTACTCGCTGAACAAAACGCCCGTAAATGAAGCCGGGATCGTCTGAGGCGATCCTGACAACATCGTGCCCTGAAATGGGGTCGTGCTGTCGGAAGTTGTTTGTACAACTTAAACTGCCGTTCTGAAAGGCCGTAGTGAATTCAACGGCGACCCGCTCCCTGTCTCTGTCAATCGGCAGCGGTGCATGTATTCTGCTGTAAATGACCATGCCGATGTGGGATCGACTCGAATCGAGATAGATAATCTTGCCAGTATCGCGAATGAGCGGGCTCAGGTTCAGGTGAGGCTTCAGCCTCAACACGCCACACTCTCTAAATCCCAACTGCGCGAAGGTTTGGCGATGCGATGCCGTCTTTTGCCAAAAGCGATCCGACAACTCTTGTTTTGTGCATTCGTGGTCGCCCCAGAGAACAGGCAGCCAATATCCGTCGGCCGGAGGTTTGGATCGAGCGATGATGAGCGCTTGCGGCAAATGAAAGAGTCCGCGCCAGCGAATCAATTCGCGGATACTGATTGCACGGTAGTTGGTCTTATAGAAGCCAGGGGTAATCACGGTGTGCGACCCCATTAAACCCCTGCTCAAACGACGAGGAAAGCAGAAACCGGAGCCGCGCCCCCATCTGGAATTGTGGGCCTCGACAGCCCATGCCCTCAGCAGAGGTTGCCCGAATGAAGGTTTATTCCGCTACGTGCTGACGGCTGACGCGGCAGTGGTTCGTCGTACCGCCTTGATCTTCTCCGATGAGGCAACCCTTTCCTTTGCATCGGTAATCGATAATTTTGCTGGACACGGGGTGGTGGCGTGGGGTAGGATTGGTGCGTGAATTATGGGCGGACAGGACGGTACGAAACCCTGCCCCGAATGTCCCCGGGGCTGGCGGGCTTCGTGCCCCGATCTCGAAATCGGGGCAGGCGCTACAATTCGGAGGCAGCACGGCGACAGAGCGCCGTGGCTACAAGGAGAAGTGCGTCGAACAGACCGGCGCTTCACAGAAGCGCCGCTACACGGGCGGGACGCCCACGCCACCAGGGGATGGCCCGCAAAAAAACACCCAATCTGCGAAACGAACCCCCCAGTTAACATGCGGATTGAAAGGGACTTATATCGGCAGGCCTCAAAAACCGGCCGGGTTCGGTTGCCGCGGAAGAACAATGTGCGGCATGTCGTCAGACTCCGCTCCATCCAACTCGGCTCCATCGCTACCCTCGCGGTTCGGCTTGTCGTTCGCGTGGTAGTTGACTATAAACCTTCGCATGGAACATCTCTGGGCGCCGTGGCGGCTGCGGTACATCCTCGGGGAACGGGAGACGGGTTGTTTCTTCTGTCGCAAGTCGCAGGAGTCCGACGACGCGAAGAACTACGTCGTCATCCGCGAGCGGAACTGTTTCGCGCTGCTCAACACCTTTCCGTACAACGCGGGCCATTTGATGGTCGCGCCGTACAAGCACACAGGCGAACTCGACGATCTTTCCGAACAGGAACTCGCGGAACTGATGGCGCTCACGCGTCGCTGCAAACAATTGTTGGCCAAGACCATGAAGCCCGGCGGTTTCAATATCGGCATCAATCTTGGCCGTTGCGCAGGCGCGGGCGTGCTCGAGCATGTCCATATGCACATCGTTCCCCGCTGGGACGGCGACACGAATTACATGCCTGTTTTGGTGGATACGCATGTGGTGCCGCAGGCGCTGGACGAGCTTTACGCGCTCCTCGTGAAAAATCTGCACTAGCAGCGGTTACCACGCCATTCTCACAGAACACTTTGACGCGCGCGGCGGCTGCGGTTATAGTGTGCAGCGTGAGGCTGCCGAAGCAAATCGCGGTGATGCCGTTGCCGAATGCGATCCTGTTCCCGCGCGTGTTGCTGCCGCTGTATATTTTCGAGCCGCGCTACAAGCAGATGCTGGCCGATTGCCTGAAAGGCGAGCGGATGTTTGCGGTGGCGTTGCTGCGCAAGGGCTGGGAAACGGAAGGCCGCAATCCCACGCCCCATCCCATCGCCAGCATCGGGGTGATTCGCACGTGCATGGCGCGGCCGGATGGTTCGGCCAATGTGATCCTGGAAGGCGTGGCGCGGGTGCAGATTTCCGAATACGTAAAACAGCGGCCGTATCGCGTCGCGCTCGTCGACTCCCTGGAAGGTTCGGAGGACGTGGTTGGGGGCAAGCGCGAGCCGTTGCTGAAGGCGGTCACGCAATTGGCGAAAGCCCGGGCGCGCATGGGCGCGGAACTACCAAAAGCGGTGCTCAGCGCGCTGCGTTCGGTCAAGAACGCGGATTATTTGTCGGACCTGGTAAGTTACACGCTGCTGGACGATTACTACGACAAGCAGGCGATGCTGGAAACGCTCGACACGGACGAGCGGCTCGAAAAGCTGCTGGCGTTGCTGCAGAAGAAAATCCAGCAGTTCGAACTGTGGAAAACTCTCCAGGGCAAACTACCCAACAAACATGTCGGACATAATTGACGCGGCCGTGCAGCCGACGACACAGCTCGATCCAGGCGCCGCCATCGAGACCCCTGTGGTCGCCGATCTCCAGGTTCCCGCACGCGATTATGTGCGGCTGGCCCAGGGTTTCTATTTCGTTTTCTGGGGACTGTTGCTGACGGTACTGACTGGCGCGCAACTGCTCATGCCCATCGATATGCCCCCGTTCGCGGAGTCGTTCCTCGGCGTGGGCGTGTTGGCCACGCTGATTGGGTCGTGGCGGTTGTATCAGGTGCGAAGCCTGGGGAAATCATGGCGTCAGCGAATACGCCAGGCGTTCGTTCTGGCGACGCTGATGACTTACTTCTGTGTGTTCTTCTACTTGTGGCGGCGCGTGCCGATGAGCGCGTACCTGCTCGGCAACGTGCTGGCCTTTGCGGCCACCGGGATCGTCTATGTGATCGCTTTCAACCGCGTGGTCGCGGTGCTGGCCGCAGCCCTGGGACGGAAAGACATGGTGTTTGAATCACGCATGTTCGGCACGGGCAACATCGGGCTCTTGCTGCTGCCGTTTGCCTGTATCATCGCGTACATCATTGGCATGGCCGTTCTCCAGCGCAGTGATCCGATTTCGGAATTGAGATTGCTCCTGGGTCGCGCCAATCTGCTGATCATTATCGTGCTGCTGCTCCCGTTCTCGCTGACACTGTCGCTGGCGTGGAGCTGCAAGGACGCCGTGCTGCGACAGCTTTCCGCCCTCGACCATCCCCGCGATCCCGGCGCCGACTGCTCATGAACGGCTACCGCCACCGTTTTCCCCATTACGGCACGATCGGCCTGGCGATTCTCCTTCTGATGGAGACGGCAGTCTTCTGTGCGCAAACGGATGCGCTGCCAAACATGCCGTGGTGGCAAATCACCAGCTGGGCCACGCCGGTTTGCTGGTGGGCGTACATCCTGATTGTCGATGCGGGCATCTATCGGCGCAAAGGCACATCGGTGCTGACGGATCGTCGCGAGTCATTCGTCATTCAGTGCATCCTTTCGGTTGCGTTCTGGTGTCTGTTCGAGGCGTATAACCGGGTCATGCCGGGGTGGCGCTACCTGAATCTGGAATCCAACCTGTCGCTCCGCCTGCTCGGTTACGCCATCTCGTTCGCCACGATCATGCCGGGCCTGTTCCTGACGTGCGAATTGCTGCAGAGCTACGAATTCCTGGCGCGTGCCCGCACGGCGAGTTTCCGCTGGAGCCGGGGTCTCCTCGTCGCGTCGGTCGCAATCGGCGCGATCTTTGTCGTCGCGCCGCCCTTCATGCCCAAGAACACGCGCGGGTATCTGTGGGCCTTCGTCTGGCTGGGCTGGTTCCTCCTTCTCGAGCCTTTCAACTACTGGCGCGGAGCCCAAAGCATCTACCGCGATTGGGAGCATGGCGATTGGTCGCGCACGCTACAGTTGCTGGCCGCCGGCGCGGTCTGCGGGTTCCTGTGGGAGTTTTGGAACATGTGGGCGTACACGAAATGGATCTACGTGTTCCCGCACGGCCAGAGCGCGAAATTTTTTGAGATGCCGTTGCTCGGCTTTCTCGGTTTCCTGCCCTTCGCGCTCGAGTATTTCGTCATGTTCCACTTCGTCGCCTCGTCGTTCACCCGCCACGACACGCTCGAGATCTGAAGCGTGAATTCAGCCTGCGTTGGTCGGCGGGAAACTCTCCATCACCCGACCCGGTTTGCGTTCCAGCAGCGGGTCGAAGACGAACATGCGAAGACATTCACGCAGTGTCACCGGCGGACTGTGGGGTTGGACGCGGCCGGCGCGAATGGCGTCAAAAATCGCGCGCATCGTCGGTTCGGCATCCACGAGCGTGTAATGGCGGCCGAACATCCAGAGGTTGTGGGGGTCGGAGTTCGCCACAATCGGCTTGTTGTGTTTCTGGGCCACGCGGACGGCTTGCTGATTGAACTTATCAAACCACGGGAGATGAATCTGCGCGTACTCGATCGCGTCGAACAAGTCGATATTCGGTTCGAGGTGACCCTGAAGACTGTGTCCCCGCGGGTAAAACGGATGCGGCGCAATCACGAGCAAGTCCTCACCGCGTTCACGTTTGTACGCGCGAAGATCTTCAAAGGTGATCAGTTTTTGCGCTTCAGGTTGCGTGATGTTGAAGAGCAACACGTCGCCGCCCTCGATGTTCCACTCGACCGCGCGGATGAGCAACAAGCCTTTCTCGCGCGCGTAATCAAAGACCCGCTCGTCGGCAATCACCTGGCAATGCAGCGTGATGGCGATCGCGTCGTAACCAAGTTCGACCGCCCGGTCAATCAACGCGGTCGCCGGATAGCGCAACCCGTCCTCGGGGTCTTCACCCGAGTGCATGTGCAAATCCACTTTAATCATCACGTCACCTGGTTCACTGTCCCGTTCACCAGGAAGAAGAGCAATTTCTGGGCGAGCTTGATGCCGGCCACGTGCTGGAGCGCGGCTTCGTAGGCGCGTAATTGTTCCGCGTACTTCTCCACTTCCACGCGCGCGTCCGTCTTGTAATCGACCAGCACCCACTGCCCCTTCTCGCAAAACAGCAAATCAATCTTCCCTTCCATCAACCCCCCGCCCAGGACTTGCGTAAACGGCAGCTCGCGAT
>JBGOTY010000031.1:0-16951 GCA_041476745.1 Verrucomicrobiia bacterium
CACGCTGGCGTTTGGGCTGTTCAACCCGGCGAACACCGGCAACGTCATCGCATCCAATGGTGTGCTGGTGGTAGGTCAGGTGTTCGGGAACAACGGCACGTGGCTCGCGATCAACGGGGGCACGATGCTGATCGCCAGCAACACGGATCTGGGAGCCAGCGTGATGTCAAACGGCGTGGGCGGGACATGGCAGATTGGCGCGTCGGGCGGCGGTTTGGCCAACACGCTGACGATGTCTACCGGATTTATGAACAATGACGGAACGATTGTGCTGGGCAACACGGGCGGTGGAGGCAGCACATTAACCATCGCTGGTAACACGTCCGTCGATGGTAAGATTTTTACAAACTCGGTGACCGGCACGATGGCCGGACGTGGCACATTCTTTTTTGGCTTTGGACAATCGGCCGGTCAAAGCACGAACGCGGGCTTTATCAACAACGGCACCATTCTCGCGGGCCAGGGGAACGCCGGCAGTTTGAACTTTAACATGGGGGACACGGCCAACACCCCTTTCAGCAACTCGTCTTCTGGCACGATCATCATCAGCAACAAAACCAACCTGGGGGTGAAACGCACGGCGAACGCATGGAATAATGCGACACTGGAGTCGCAGCGTGTCATGAACGCGGGCACGATCATCCTGAACAACGGTACATTTGTCACGCAGGACGGCAGCGGCGCGAGTTCGACGCGCCTCGTACTGAATACGGGCACGATCTTCGCCCAGGGTACGGGTCTTAGTACAAACTCTTGGAACGCCGCGTTGGAAAATCGTGGCTCCATTTACGTAACCAACGACACTTCCGTCTTTAACCTGCTGACTTCGATTGCCGTCACCAACACCTCGACGGGCAGGATACTTCTTGGCGGCATCAATGGGGCCAACGGGACATTTGTTGCGACGAACATCGGCCAAAATGGCAATTCGCTCGTAAATCAGGGATTGATCCAGGGCCAGGGCACGCTGTTGTTGGGGGTGGCGAATGATCCGCGCGCGAATGGTTCGAGCGCCAACTACGTGAATGCTGGAAACTTGATCGTCACGAATTGGGGGAGCGCAGCCGCCGGGACGCTTTTCATCAGCGTCGGCAACGCGTTTTCCAATGGTGGCTTTAGTAACACGGCGGCGGGCAGCATCCTGATTGCCTCAAACACCACACTCACAGTCAACCGTACCGAAAACGCCTGGGTCAACAGCTTGAATTCGGTGGCGAATCTGGGAACCATCACACTCGCGGGCGGTACGCTGAACCTGGCTGCCGATGGGATCGTGAGCAACGCGGCCAGCTTCATCAATACGGGGCTGATCACTGGTTATGGGACGATCGACAGTGTGGTCATCACGACCAACGGTGGCAAAATGCTGGCGGTTGCCACGAACCTTACCAGCGTCGGCACGCTGACGGCCAGAATCGCGAGTACAACCAACAACTCCAGCGCGACACTTGGCACCATCGGCACCAACTCCGTCTTGAACCTCATTGCTCCGGGTGGCCAGAACGTTCTGATCAACTTGGGTACCGTTTCCGTGTCGGGTGGCACCATCAATTTCAACGGCGGCGCGGGCACGATCACCAACTTCTTTATCGTCGCCGGTGTGGGGAATCTCAGCAGTTTTGGCATTGTGAACACCGGCGCGTTGGCCTCGGTCGTGGCACAGGGTCCGATTTCTGGTCTGAGTAACTTGATCGCCAGCGTTGGCACCATTAACTCGGCGCTTCTCGGCGCCAACAACCTGATTGGCGGCGCGGCCACGTTGACCCTCGGCACCACCACCGGTGGCGGCCTGATTAACAATGGCACCTTGGCCATCCAGGGCGGATTCATCACGGTGACCAATGCGGCGGGAGTCGATGCGGGTGTGACCAACAACCTTGGCCAGATTTATGGCTACGGCACGCAGACTTTCAGCATTGTCAATTTGGCCGGCGGATCAATTGTTGCCAGTAACGGATTGCTCAAGCTCGGCCTGACCGGGGCCAACGCCGGGACCCTGAGCAATTTCAATTCCTCTTCGACGATCACCTTGACCAATGCGGTGTTGGTGAACTCGGGCCGCATCGCCCTCAACGGCGGCGGATTGATCATGGGCGGCAGCACGATCACCAACGAGGGGACCATCACGGGCCCGGGGAATTATTCTTCCGGCCTTTACAATGATGTGAACGGGTTTGTGGCGGCGACCAACGGCACCTTGAACATTGCGACCAACGGCACGGCGGAATCCGTCCAGAACCTCGGCACATTCAATATCGCCAGCGGCAGTGCGCTCAATGTCGTACCCGATTGGAACAATACCAACGGCTTGATCAGTCTGGCCGGCGGCACGCTGAGCGGCGGGGCAGCGACCAATAAGGGCACGATTACGGGCAATGGTACGATTACCAGTGTCGCCTTTGTAAACGCGGCGAATGGCACGGTGACAGTATCCTCCGGTGGCACGCTGAACATTCTATCGGCGACGGCAGCGTTGAACGGGACAATGATTGCCGGCACGTCGCAGTCGATCGTCATGACCAACCTCACCGGGATGGTGAACAACGGCACGATGATTCTCAACGGTGCCGCCAGCGACGCCAATACATCCTTCCTAATTCTGCGTAACGGCGGATCGGGTGATTTTACCAACGCAGTGGGCGCGGTCATACAGGGCGCGGGTTACTTCGCGACCGGCATCGGTGGAGGCACCAGCTTTACGGAATATAACCTCGGCTCTATATTGGCCACGAACGGTGCCTTGATTCTGCAGCCCCTGCATGCGTTCGGAAGCGGCGGTTTCGTCAATCTGGCGGGGGGAAGCGTCACCGTTGCATTGAATTCCACCCTGGGTATCCAACGCAACAACGATGCTTGGAGTTCCAGTGGGACCGTGCCAATCAACGCCGGCCTGATTCAATTGAATGGCGGTTCGGTGACCTTCTATGGAGACAGCCTAACCATCGCCAATGATCGCGCGTGGAGCAACGCGCCGAGCGGGGTGATCAGTGGCTTTGGGACGCTGATGTCCAGCTTGAACAACCTGGGTACGGTGGTGGCGACCAATGGGAACTTGACCCTGAATAATGCCGCAGCCATTACCCAAAACGGCACGATTAGCATTGCCGCCAACGCCACGTTCACGATCCTGGGTTCCGCGGGAAGTTTCCAGAACAACACGGGCGCGCAGATGTTGCTTGCTGGTGGGACATTCGTGGGGACTAATTTTGCCTCGCTAAACAACAGCGGCACGATCAGTGGGTTTGGCACAATCCAGACGGGCCGGCTTGGCGGCAGCGGCGGGGCCAACCAGCAGATCATCAATTTAGGCGGCGGCACGATCGTCGCGACCAACGGGACGTTGTTCCTGAATCCCGGCGACGCGTTCGCCAACGGCGGATTCAGCAATAGTGTCAACGGCACGGTAGTCGTTGCCAACGGAGCCACCTTGACCCTGAACCGTACGGCGAACGCGTGGAACAATAGCGGTCTAAACCCGCGCAACCGGGGCCCGATCACGTTGGCCGGTGGATCGTTCGTGCTCTTCTCGGATGGGGCGGCTGATGCCTCGCGGTTTATCGACAACATCGATGGTCGCATCAGCGGCTTCGGCACGATTTCAGGCAGCATCAGCAATTTCAGCGCGGCCACGATCCGCGCTTCGGGCGGGGTATTGAACCTCGCCGGCACGGGCAAGTTCTACCAGGCGGGCACCTTGCAGGTGGATGCCGGTGCCACCATGTTATTCAGCAACTCTCTGGTTGGGTTGCGGTCGATTTCCAACTCCGGCACAATCTTTATGAACGGTGGCACGCTGATGGCCGGTGCGGTCACCAACGCCAACTGGATCTTCGGTAGCGGCGCCATCACGGGCGATGTGAGCGCGGGGATCGTGAATATCAGCAGCAGCTTCTTGTTCGCGAGCAACGGTGTCTTATCAGCCAGCTTGGGGAGTTTTACAAACGGCATCGGTGTGACGATGGGGACGCTCAGCACGGACGCTGTCCTGAACGTGCAGATGCCCGGCGGCGCATCGCAGCCCTTGATTAACCAGGGCCTGCTCAGCTTCGCGGGTGGTACGCTGCTGGCCAACGGGACGGGCAGCGGTGTGATCACCAACACCAGCACCGGCGTTATCAGCGGCGTCGGCAACGTCACCCAGACTGTCGTCAACAATGGCACCATCCTGGCCGCCAACCCTGTTGGCACCTTGAACATCTTTTCCGTCGGATTGAGTGATCTCAATTCCGCGACATTGGGCGCTAGTAACGGAGCGGTCCTCAATGCCGTCATTAGCGGTGGCACCGGCAGCAGCTTCAACAACAACGGCTCGATTTCAATGATCGGTGGCACGCTGATCATCTCCAACGGCGCGCCCGGCATCATCACTAACAACCTGTTTGTGAGCGGCGTTGGCACGATCACGCCGAACCTCGTCAACAACGGCACGATTCAGGCAACCGTCAACGGTGGGGTGCTGGACTTCTCGCTCCTCGGCGGCACGAACGCAACCGGTGGTTACATCGGAGCCGGATTGGGAGCGGTGGCCCAGATGGAGAACGTGTCCGTTGTCAACCTGGGCATCATCGGCGCGGTGGGTGGCAATGGTGGCACGATTCAACTGGCTGCCGGTTCAGGCATCATCACCAACCGCGCGTTGATTACGGGTAATGGGAACCTGGCGATCAACAATTTCATCCAGAACGATCCGGTCGGTCGCCTCACCGCCACCAACGGCACGTTCACGGTCAATGCCATCAATGGGTTGGCCAACAACGGCACGATTGACGTGGAGAACGGCGGGACGTTCCAATCCAACTCGTCGAACTCATGGAGCAACGCTGGCAATATCGACCTGCGTGGCGGCACGCTACGCACAGGTGGGTTCACGAACGCGGCGGTCAGCGCCAGCTTCACCAACTCTGCCAGCGGCGTCATCAGTGGCTACGGCACTCTGATCGGCGGCGGCGCCTTCGGCCAGAGCGGATCCGGGTTCGACAAATCAATCATCAACCTTGGTCTGATCATCGCTACGAATCCGCTGAGCAGCACGGCGCAGACGCTGTTCCTCAGTACGGGCGGAGCCACGTCGGGCGGTGGGATCCAGAATCTGGGCACGATGATCGTTTCGTCCAATAACACCCTGACGCTCGACCGCGGCGGGCTGCCGGTCCTGAACACCGGCACGATCACAATCAACAACGGCACGCTGTCGAGCACCAGCACGCTTACCAATACCTTGAACGGGATTATCCAGGGCTATGGCACGCTCACGGCCAGCATCGTGAATCAATCCGGCGGCACCATTCGCGCAACCAACGGCCTGTTGACGATGACCAGCACGGTCTTCCCGGTCAATCAGGGCACCTTCGAGATCGACAACAGCGCGACGATGACCTGGGACACGAGCAACTCCTGGATCAACAGTGGCACGGTGGACCTGCGCGGCGGCACACTGCGCACGGGCGGAGCGACCAATGCTGGCGTTACGGCGATCTTCACAAATCTCAATGCCATTATCGGGTTCGGCACGGTGTATGGCGGGGGTGCGTTCAACACCAACGGCGTTGGCATTGACAAGTCGATCGTCAACATTGGCACGGTGATCGCGCGCAATGGTGTCTTGACGTTGAATACCGGCGTGGCCACCTCGCAGCGTGGCCTGGCCAACCTCGGCACGATGATCATTGCCACGACCAACGATACGCTCGTGCTGGCGCGCACGGCGGAGGTTTCCCCGGTCCTGACCAACCTGAACTACGTGTATAACAGCGGGACGATCCTGATCAATGGTGGCACGCTGACATCCAACACCTCTGTGACCAATAACAACGAGAGCGTCAGTCTGCCGGGTTTGATCCAGGGCTTCGGGACCATCGCGTTGACCAATCAGCTGGTGAACCTGGGCACGATTCAGTCCACCAACACCGTGGCTGGCGGCGACGGGATTTTGCGATTTGTGAATCCCGCCGGCAGCGCGCTGCAGATCAAACAGAGCGGCACACTGGTGGTTGAAGACGGCAGTCAAATGGTGTTCGGTGGCGACACCAACGCGCCCTTGCTGAACAGTGGCACGATCGCCATGGACGGCGGCATCTTGCGCAGCGGCCTGTTGACCAACAGTTTCGGCGCCACGTTCCGGGGCTTCGGCACCATCACCTCGAGCATCATCAATTCGGGCACGGGGTTGGCCACCGCGCTTTCTGCGCCGCTGCATTTGACCGGCAGCACGGTGTTCAACCAGACCAACGGCGTATTCGGAGCCAATAACGGACGCTTGATTGTGGACACGGTGTTCACCAACGCCGGCACGGTCAGCTTTATCAATAGCGTGGGCACCTTCACGAGCGCGGTCGTCAATAAGGGCGCCTGGATCATGGACCCGAGCACCAACGTCTTTCTCGCCGACTACACCGTCGCCACCAACGGCTACGTCAGCATGACCTCGGGCGATGTGAGCATCTTCAAGAGCAACTTCGTCAACGTCAGCTCGCTCTCCAACAAGTACAACACGCTCAATGGCAAGTTCGTCATGGACGGGCAGGGCACGCAGCAGTTCTTCGTGGCCGGGATCAACCTGGGTAATTTCGCCAGTAGCGTGCAGTCCTCCAACGAGATTTTCTTCTCTAATGGCAGTGGGACGTTCTCGACGAATTCGTTTAGCATGGGCAAGACCGATACGATCTACGGCTACTCCAACAACTTCGCGCTGGGTGCCCTGGAATTGAGCGGGCTGTCCACCACCGTGCTGATGGACGCCTTCGGCACGGTCGGCACCAATGACGGGCTGGTGGCCGGGTTGTACTTGAACAGCCTGACACTGGATCCCGGCTCGCTGCTGATCATCAGCAACAATGTCGAGTTGTACTTCCAGAGCACCAACGGGGTGACGGGGGTCGGCCTCGGCGTACTGGGCGCAGGCGACAACATCTTGATCCTCAATGGCGGTTCATTCCACCAACTTTCCGTCATTCCTGAACCCAGTATTCTCATGCTGCTCACCGTCGGCGCCTTCGCCATCCTGAAGTACCGACGATGGTCCGGTAGGAAGTAAAAGTAACCGACCCAACCGCAGCGGTTTGGAACCGCTATTTTAACCAGTTGCGCCAGGGGACAGCGGGAGTGGCACACCCAGTGTCGTAGCCCAGGGAACCAGAGCCGGTAAAATTGTCGGATGTAGTGTGACGCCGCTTGCCAATTGTTCCTTGCGATGCAAGAGCGCAGCTTGCCCCGGCAGGCGGACGGGCGATTCCCCCGAGGGCACTGGAGTTTCCTGGCAGAGCTGGACAAAGAAGCTCATCTCACGCAGGAAAGATGCTCGCCCACCAAAACGCTCGGGATCCAGAATCTGTAAGAATACAGAAGACCCCCAACGCGATTCATGATCGGCGCGACCGTGGCCGCCGAGTGCGTTCGTGAGCGCCTCGACAAGGAGCGCCAGGGCGAAGCCTTTGTAGCCAAGATCCATGCCGCCCAGGGGCAGGATCGCTCCTCCTTGTTGACCGTCGAGAACGCGCGGATCATCGGTCGCATGTCCATCACGGTCAACAAGCCACGGCCCCGGCAGCCGTTCACCGGCTGTGGCGAGCCGAGTGCATAGCCCGTTGGACGTCGAAGAGGTGCTGATGTCGATCAGAATCGGGTCGCCGTTCGTCGGAATGCCGGCGGCAAGCGGATTCGGGCTGAATCGTGGGGCGACTCCGCCGTGCGGCGTGACCGTGCGCGACGCGGGGTCAGAGCAACAGAGCAAGATGACAAGTCCTGCCTCGGTGACGGGTCGAAGATACGCCTGCAGACAGGCAATGTGGTGGCTGCGGCGAATCGAGACCGTGACGGTCGGGTATTCGACGAGGCGGGTCCGGGCGATCGCGATCGCTCGGCGTACGAGCCATGGCCCTGGCAGGTAACGTCCATCCCACAACAGGGAAGAACCATGATCAGCGACAACGCCGGGTTCACCGACCGTTTCCATCGTCCTCTCCTGGATGGCCTTGAGGTAGGCGGGGAGCAAAGCGAAGCCGTGGGTGGTATGCCCGAGCAGGTCGCCTTCCAGAAGCACTTCGGCCACGTCGCGCGCGCGATCGTCCGCCAGACCGCAGGACATCAGAAGGGATTGGCCGAAGCGTTGTAGGTTTACGGCATCGAGCTTCCGGGCACCGGGGTCTGTGCGCAGCGACATGGGCTCCAATCTATCCCATTCCCTCCGGCTACAACGTGAACTTCAGGGCGGCATCGATCGTCTTGGCGAAACGAAATTGCAGTTTCTTCCGGATCTCGGCGGGCACATCGGCCAGATCCCTGCGATTTTGGTCGGGCAGGACGACGGTGGTCACGCCCGAACGCGCGGCCGCCAACACTTTCTCCTTGATGCCGCCGACCGGCAGGATTTTCCCACGAAGCGTGATCTCACCCGTCATGGCCAACGCGGGTTTGACGGGTTTGCGGACAAGTAACGACGTCAAGGCGACAGCCATCGTCACGCCGGCCGATGGCCCATCTTTCGGGATCGCGCCGGCGGGCACATGGACGTGAATGTCTGATTTTTCAAAGGTCTTGGGGTCGATGCCCAGGTGCGCTGCCCGGGAGCGCACGTAGCTGAGCGCCGCTTGCGCGCTCTCCCGCATCACGTCCCCCAACGAACCGGTCAAAATCAAATTGCCCCGGCCGGGCATTTGCGTGGCTTCGATAAACAGAATATCGCCGCCCGCCGCCGTCCATGCCAGCCCGATTGCCACGCCCGGATCGGTCGTGCGTTCGGCCACGTCATGGAAGAACTCGGCGGAACCGAGAAAGCTTTTCAGGTTGCGTGGTGTGATGGCCACGGACGTCACTTTGTGTTCCACGATACGGCGCGCGGTGCGCCGGCAAAGTGTCGCGATTTGTCGCTCCAGGTTGCGCACTCCGGCTTCCCGCGTATGGTCGCGGATGATGGCAGCCAGCGCTTCCTGGCTCACGCCGAGTTGCGTCTTCTTCAGCCCGTGCTCGGTCAATTGTCGCGGCACCAGGTACTTCGTCGCGATGTGGATCTTGTCCTCCTCCGTGTAACCCGGCAACTCGATGACCTCCATGCGGTCGCGGAGCGCCGGCGGAACCGGTTCCAGCAGGTTCGCCGTGGCGATGAACATCACGCGCGACAAATCAAACGGGATTTCCAGATAGTGGTCCGAGAAACTGTTGTTTTGCTGCGGGTCAAGCACTTCCAATAGCGCACCACTCGGATCGCCACGAAAATCCGCGCCCACCTTGTCGATTTCATCCAGCATGAAGACGGGGTTGTTACTTTCGACCCGGCGCAATCCCTGGATCACCCGACCCGGCAGCGCGCCGATGTACGTGCGACGGTGACCGCGGATCTCCGCTTCGTCGCGAACACCTCCCAGCGAAATGCGGATGAATTTTCGTCCCAGCGTGCGCGCGATGCTCATGCCCAGCGAGGTTTTGCCGACCCCCGGCGGTCCGACGAAACACAGGATCGGGCCTTTGCCGGCGGGAGCCTCGGTCGAGCCATTGCTTTTGAGCTTCAACACACTGAGGTATTCGAGGATGCGCTTCTTGACGTTTTCGAGATCGTAATGATCTTCGTCAAGAATGCGCCGGGCCTGCGCGATGTCGAGTTTGTCGTCGGTTGACTTTGACCAGGGCAGCGCGATCAGCCAATCCAGGTAGGTCCGAGCCACCGCATACTCTGCGGCGGCGGGCGTGATTGTCGCCAGGCGGTCGGCCTCCTTGATCGCGACCTTCTTCACCTCGGGCGGCATCTTCGCCTTGTCGATCTTGTCCCGCAATTCCCCGACCTCCGAGCCTTCACCGGCTTCGCCGAGTTCCTTCTGGATCGCCTTGAGTTGCTCGCGGAGGAAATACTCGCGCTGACTCCGGCTGAGCGCTGTGTTGACCTTGCTCTGGATCTCGGTGCCGAGGTGGAGCACTTCGACCTCGCGGTTGAGCAGGCCGGCGAGCAGGGTGAGCCGCGCTTTGACGCTGGTGGCTTCCAACAGCCGCTGTTTCTCCTGCAAGGGTATGTTCAGGTTGGCGGCGATGACGTCCGCCAGTTTGCTCGGGTCTTCGATGTTGACGACGGCGACCTTGAGTTCGTCGGGGAGCGACGGCGAAAGGGTGATGATCTCTTGGAACAGGTTGCCGGCGTTGCGCGCCAGCGCGGACGTTTCGAGTGTGGGGTCGGGTTCCTCATCGAGCGGGGCAATCTCGGCCTGCAAATACGGTTTCTCGGACTCGACGCGGACGATCCGCATCCGTTTCAGGCCCTGGATGAGCACGCGAACGCTGTCGTCCGGGAATTTTAGCATCCGCATCACACGGGCGACGCAACCGTGCGGGAGCAATTGGTCGGCTCGCGGCTGTTCGAGATCGGGGTCCGTTTGCAGAGTCACGGCCAGCAGGCGATTGCCGGCCACCACCTCGTCAATGAGACGGATGGATTGCGGGTTGGACACCAGCAGGGGAGCCACCATGTGCGGGAACACCACCACGTCGCTCAACGGCAGAATGGGCAGGTGCGTGGGAAAATCATGCGTGGACGTCTCGGTTTTGATGACGTCCTGCAGCAGTTTGTTTTCTGTCGCCTCAGCCATCTTATATATAGGATGACGCCTGTGCCTCGCGTGTTCCGTACTTTCGAGTGTCGCCGCCGCGCTCCTAGCCGGTCTGCTCGATAATGACAGTGAACGTCGCGTCTTTGGTCTGTTGGGATTTCGGCAGTTCGATGTGCAGGAAACCGTTCTGGAACTGCGCCCGAACGCGGCTGCCATCCACCGAACGGGGGATCACGATCCGCCGCTCAAACGGGCCATAATCGATTTCCATCTGGCGGAACGAACAGCGCTTCTGGCGACACGGGTCTTTTCGATGCCCGCGCACCAGCAACAGGCGGTCGTTCAAGGTGATTTCGAGATCTTCCTTCTCAATCCCCGCAATTTCCATCTTTACGACAAGGCCCTCGGGCGTCTCGTAAACATCCGTATTGGGGGTCCAGGAACTGTGGGATGCCAGGGCGGGCAGGCCCAGATAGGCAAGGCTGTCATGCAAATGTTGATCGTACGTCTTGGCCATCACTTCATCCTACCAATCAGAGAATACCCGCCTTCTCCCCAAAACGCAAGTCGCCGCAAACGTTTTCTACGCCCTGAAAACGTTGTCGTTGCATGCCCCTTCCCCGGCGCGGCGACCTCTCCCGCTTCCTCTGCACATCCCGTAGAACGGGCGTCCCGCCCGTTTCCCCCGACCAGCTGAATAATCAACCCGGCCAAAATCGGCCCAGCATCCTTATAAACCATTGCCAATTCGCATGTTAAGTGGGGAGTTCGTTTCGCAGAATGTGTTCTTTTCGAGCTCCCCCTTGACCGCCATGGACTTGACGACGACGGATCCTCCAAGCTGCGTACAGCAGCGCAGTCGCGCCATAGCACGAAGTGCGACGGCGGATGTCAAAGAACTGGACGAACTATACCCGTCCCACCACAGCGTGTCCAGTAAAATTATCAATTACCGATACAAATTAAGATCCCCCCCATGTGGGGGACAGAGGGGTGAGTTCGCTGCAGGTAGTAGCGCAATTCGCGGCTCAATAAGCCTTCGTGTTCTTCGTGTCTGCTTCGTGACCCTTCGTGGTTTTTGCGGTTGCCGCCCTCCTCGCGAAGCCGTAGATTGACGATCAGCATGAAGATTGCGCTGGCGCAAATAGATACTACCGTGGGCGATTTACGCGGGAATTCCGGGAAAATTCTCGATTTCTACCGTCGTGGGGTCGCCGCGGGTGCTGACGTGGTCATGACCCCCGAGTTGACCATCACGGGCTATCCGCCGCGCGATTTGCTGGCCAAACAGCGCTTCGTCCACGATAACCTCACCGCCCTCCACGAGATCGCGGCGCAAATCGGTTCGACCGCGCTGCTGGTTGGCTACGTGGACTTCAATCTCAAGCGCCCCGGCCGCGACTACGTGAATGCGGTCGCATTGATCCATAATGGAAAGATTATCTCGGCCCGCTACAAAATGCTCTTGCCGACGTACGATGTATTTGATGAAGACCGTTACTTCCAACCGGCGGACTCCAACACCGTGCTCGATTTCGCCGACCAAAGGCTGGGGCTGACGATTTGCGAAGATATTTGGACACAGGACTATTTGCCTGCCCAACTGTACGAGCGCAGCCCCATTCACGATCTCATGCGGGGCGGGACACGCGCGCAAATTCTGCTGAATTTGTCCGCGTCGCCGTATCACCTCGGCAAGGAGCGGGTCCGCCACGACATGCTGGCGGCCGTCGCGCAACAGTACAAAGTGCCGGTGGTGTACTGCAATCTGGTCGGCGGCAACGACGAATTGATTTTCGACGGCAACAGCCTGGCCTTCGACGCTTCCGGCAATCTCCTCGCCCAGGGCGCGGCCTTCGCCGAGGACCTGGTCATTGTTGACTTGGCGGGCCGACCGCAACCATTCAATCCACTGGAACCCGCCGCCGCGCTCCACGAGGCGCTGGTGCTCGGCCTCCGCGATTACACGCGGAAATGCGGCTTCAAGTCCGTCGTCCTCGGCTTGAGCGGCGGCATCGACTCCGCCGCGACCGCCTGTCTCGCCGTTTCCGCGCTCGGACGCGAGAATGTCCTGGGCGTTTCCATGCCCTCGCAATTCTCATCGAAAGGCAGCATCGAAGACGCGCGCGAGTTGGCCGGCAACCTGGGAATTCGCTGGGAGATGATCCCGATTCAGGATGTCTTCGAGCAGTTCAAGTCAACGCTGCAACCCGTGTTCAAGGGACGGCCCGAGGACACAACCGAAGAGAATATCCAGGCGCGCATCCGCGGCACGACATTGATGGCGCTCTCAAACAAGTTCGGTCACATGTTGCTGACCACCGGCAACAAATCCGAGCTGGCCGTCGGTTATTGCACGCTATATGGGGACATGAACGGCGGCCTCGGTGTCATTGCCGACGTCCCGAAGACGATGGTCTACGAACTCGCCCGCTACATCAATCGCCAGCGCCCGGTTATCCCCGAATCTTCGCTCACCAAGCCGCCGTCCGCCGAACTTCGCGCCAACCAAACCGACCAGGACACGCTCCCGCCTTACGACGTGCTCGATGCGATCATCAAGCACTACATCGAAGAAGCGAGGTCCACCACCGAGATCGTGAAAGAAACCGGCTACGACGAGAAGCTCGTCCGCGACATCGTCCGCAAGATCGACCTCAACGAGTACAAGCGCAAACAAGCCCCGCCCTGCCTCCGCGTCACCACCAAAGCCTTCGGGATTGGCCGCCGCGTCCCCATCGCCCAGCGGTATGTGGAGCGGTAGGACCGTCGCCCCTCGGTGGCGGCATTGTTTGGTGACGGCGGTTCCGGCGCCAATCGAGAGCCGCCGGACCGGACGGATCGAGCGGCTCTCTTGCTCCGGGGCTTACTTGACTACTTCTTGCGCCGAATGACAGCCAGCGCTCCAACCAAACTCAACCCTACCAGCGCCACGGTGCCCGGTTCGGGAACGTCGCTGATGATGATGTAGGTTGGTGGAAAACCCGGGGTATTCGGGTTGTACCCCGGTTGACCCGGCAGGGGTACGTACACATACCCGTTGATTCCCGTCTCTGAATAGTCTGCCCCAAACAAGCCAGTCTCAATAACAGAGATTCCGTTGGGATACGATGCGCCGGGCAACCCAATGTCGGCCGAATCGGCATCACCAATATCCGAATAGAACACCAGCGTGGCGTTGTTGTTCCACCGAATCAGATCCGATTCTCCGCTGCCGGGCTCATGTAGCAAAAGATCGCCTACCACAAGTCCGGCCGGCGTCGTAAACGTCAGCGCGTTTGGAAGACCACCCGGACCGGGATCCTGCATCAGGAAACCGGGATGATCCGCACCATTGAGCAAGTTGAGCAAGTTGAGGTTGACAAAGCCGTTTGTCATTTCGGTAACTTGTAACGTGAAACCTTGCCCACGGGCGCCTGGAACAGCTAGCAGCAAACACACTATGGCTGCCAGGATGGCTGTCAGGGACAGCCGGTCGATGCGAACACGTTTCATTAGGACTCCTTTTGGTTGCCCAGCTCTCGCTATGGCTGACAACCGATGATGACCCCTGCCCGTGCGGCAACCGCTTCCTATGGCAGAAGCAACAGCACAGCACGAAAGGAATCAGTTTCCCGCCTTCTCGCGGCGTTATGTATGCACCCGCCGAGCCATTTGCGGAAGTCGGCTATTCAGCCGTCAGCTACAATCGGGACAGAGCGTCGGTTTCTTAAGAATGACTGGCAGGAGGACGGGACGGAGCAGACCTGAATCTTCCAACGAGCAACGGGCAGCGGCCGGCGGCTCGGTTGGCGCAGATGGATGGCAAGACCGTCGCCGGCGCGAGAGTCAGCGCGACGAATTCCTGCATGACGCGGAGGACTAATTCTACTCGGTCGGTCACAGCGAGCTTGTGGTGCAGGCGCTCGATGTGGGTGTGGACGGTATGCGGCGAGATGCCGAGGTCGGCGGCAATGGCAAATTCGGTGCGGTCGTCGAAAACACGGCGCACGATTTGCAGTTCACGCGCCGATAACGTGAGTGAGCGAGCGATCTCCCCCCACGCTTGGTCGCTCAGCATCGCTGAACCTGATGCCTGTCGTCGTGAACGGGCATCATCGTGACTCAGTCCCGGTTTCTTCACGACACCTTAGCTCATGGCGCGCAGCAGGGCCGCCATGCACCGTTTCCGCGTCTATCGACTGATTGTCCTACCGTCAGGCTGAAAAGCAAGCATTTCCGAGAAAGGACGGCCCCGGACGGAACACTCGCCCGCCGAAGGAAGCTAACGCTTGCCCCGCAAGGCAATCGAGGAGTTGTTTCGGCTCGGAAAATGCAGTAGTATGGCGACCTGTGAGGCGCTACTGGACAAAAATAACAATCGGCCTGCTCGTGGTAGTGATTGGCGTTCTCGCAGCTCGCGAGAATGGTTGGTCGTTGCCACAGCGTGTGGAAGGCGAGACCCGGACCAATGGCAGCAATTGGGTCGAGGTCGTCTCCAAGCCGTACGCGCTCGATAAGATTTACCTGTCAATGACCGGCCCGAGCGGAAACCACCCCGTGACCTGCCTGTTGCCACACGCGAAACCGCAACTCATCTGGCTCACCGGTTTGCGAACGGAAGTCTTGGACGCCGACAACCGCGAGACGATTTCACCCGAGTTTTGCTGCCACGCGAACCTGACGTTCGACCCAAAGCGAATCTCACCCGAGAAGCACAACGCCGAATTTGGCAATTCCACGCACATGGATTGGCGGTTCTTCACGCTCGTTCCGGGGCGGCTGCAGGAATCGCTCCCGCCGGGCTACGGCATGCCCGTGCGGTCGGACACGCCGCTGGATTTCTTCACGATGTCGCTCAATCTCAACGTCCCGGATCGTGCCGTCAAAGTCCGTTTCAAAACGACCATCGATTTTGTCCGCGACGCCGACCTGACGGCGCCCATGAAGCCGCTGTTTCGCCGCGCGCTCTACGTCGTCCAACCGTTGGCGGGTTCCGGGATGGAACACATGAAAATGTGCGCCTCCATGTCGCATCCGGGAGAAGGTTGCGTCGAGCCGATGGGGACAAACAACCCGAACGCGGTGGTGAGCACGAAGGACGGAGTGCAGGCCCAATTCGGCACCGACGTGACCTATCACTGGATGGTTCCGCCCGGTCGTCACAGTTACCGCGTGAAAGTCGCCGCGAACCAATTGAACCTCACCGCGTCGACGACACTGCACTACGCCACGGCGCACCTGCACCCGTACGGTGAATCGCTGGAGTTATATGACCTGACGACCTCGCAAAGCGTGCTGAAGATTCAAGCGGAGGACTTTCACGACAAAGTCGGCGTCATGCATATGGGAGAATTCCGCTCCGCGGGCGGCCTCGTCGTGGATCCGGCGCATCAATACGAATTACGCGCGGAGTACAACAACACCACTTCCGCTGACGTGGACGCGATGGCGATTCTGTATCTCTATCTTTTGGAGAACAATTTCCACTATCCGTCTAAGAGTGGGATGTTGGCGAAAAGATGACCTCGTAGCCGCAGATTTTAGCCTGCGTCCGATGAGCGTGGCTACTGCGTGCCGAGCTTGGCGAGCAGGCCCTTCTCGCGTGCGACGTCGAACATGTAGTTAAAGAAAAGTCCCGCCGCGATCAGGTAAACGATGTTCAGGCCGAACGCCCACACGAGGTTGTGTATCGGCCATCCGTTGCCGTTCAACACTTGCCGCATTCCCTCGAAGACGTACGTCGCGGGAATTCCCTTCGCGATCACTTGCACCCATGACGGCAGGACGTCGAGCGGATAGAACACCGCCGCTACCGGCTGGATGAGAAACGGAATGCCCCAGGCCAGCGCTTCGGCGGATTGACCCCAACGCATGATGAGCGCCGTGGTGACCATGCCGACCGCCCAGCCCATGAGCAAGAGGTTGGCGAAGAGGGGGATGATCGGGAAACCCATCACCTGGAACATATTCCAGCCGTACACGCCCAGGGCCAGGCCCGCCAGAATGGCTACCGTTATCAGGATCTTCACAAAGCCGACGACATAGGTCGCGGCGATGAACTCGCTGACGCGAATCGGCGAAACGAAGATATTGAGAAGATTGCGGGCCCAAATGTCTTCCAGAAAGGAGATCGTGACCGCTTGTTGCGCCCGGTAAAGAATGTCCCAGAAAATCATCGAGCCCAGGAAAAACTTGAACACGTTCGTCTCCGTGTTGCTCAAGCCCGCTGTGTTGCCGACCTTTTGCAAGTATTTCGTGACATACCCCCACACCAGCAAATCCATCACGGGCCAGAAGAACATCTCGGCCACGCGCGGCACGCTGCGCGTATACAGAAACGTGTAGCGCAACACGAGCGCGCGAATGTGGCGCAGGTTCATGGCGCCTCCTCTCCGCCGCCGGCCATCACGTCGCCACCGCGCGCGACGCTGATGAAGACA
>JBGOTY010000032.1:0-16934 GCA_041476745.1 Verrucomicrobiia bacterium
CAGCGACCGTGCCGCCGTCGCGCACGAGTTTCACTTCACTCGGTGTTGCCGTGAACTGTTGCACTGCCACGTCCCCGCCGAACAATTTTACGCGCTGATTCGCTTCCGCGGCGTTTACCTGAATTACGGCATCGACTTGCGCGATGCGTTCGTGCACCGCTCCCGAGTAGGCCGCCGAGAGGATGGAAACATCGTCGGCCCGCGCGCCAACCGCCAGGAACATCAGCGCAATCAACGCCACCACCGGCGGCACGCCGCTCGGCGTTGGTGAGGTGCCGGCCGAGCCGTTCTCAGCGGTGCTCGCCCCACCCTTCGCCGCCCAATACCGACGCACCAGCCAGACAATGATCGCCAGCACCAGCGCCGGCGGAACCAGAATCAGCGCCACGTGCAGCAAGCGCCAGGCGATAAGCATGTGCGTGATGCTGGCAAGCACGAGCGCGAGCCCGATCGTCACGACCAGACTCTTCGGAACCGCGCTCCGCCACTGCCACCACAGAAGCCCCAGGCCGATCAGCAACGCGCCAAGTTCCAGGGCGCTACGGATCGTGTTGCGCACTCCGCCCGTCATCACCAGGGCCCGGGCCGAAAGAGGTTCGTCGCGGACGTTAAGCACTTTGGTGAACACGAATCGCAACCCCGTTTTCGGAATCTCGATCCGAATCGGCCTGATACCAGCCACGGCGGGTTTCGGCGCGGCAACAACGCTTCCACTGTCTTTGCTTATCGTAGCTGTAACCGCTGCTGGCGGTGGTTTTCCTGCAACGAATGTAGGCGCGGCGGGTACGCCAAACGTCAGTCTGTCATAAGCCGCTCCGTCACCAGCAAGCCCCGCTGGCTGCACAGCGCTCTGGGGCAAAGCCTGTGGTTGGTTCGCGACTTGTGCCATCGTCCGCTGGACGACTTCATTGAAGCCAGCTTCGCTCATAAACGCGACGTGCCCATCTGTGAACAATACATTGCGGCCGCTTCCATTATGATCGGTCGGAGAGTGGGCCAGCGCCAAATCAGGACCCTCTGACTGCCACCTTCGACCTGCGCCCAGATACACAAGCCGCTGTCCCGAGGACGGATCGATAAAGACCCTGTCGCTCGTGATAACGCTGCCGAGCATGTCGTCCAGTGAATTTGGCAGTTGTCCCTGGTGTGCCTCTGCGAACATCGCCATCCCAAGCCCGATTTGCCTCAGGTTGCTCAACTCATTAGCGCGCCGCGCCTTCTCACGCGATTGGTTCAACGCGGGCAGCAGCATCGCGGCCATTATCAACGCGATCGCGATAACTGTCATCACCGCCAGCGCGCCACGCCAGCCATGCCGCACTGCCGTGACGACAAACCACAGGATGCCTCCCAGGATGATAAATCCCAGAAACATGCCCCGCATGCTCTGGTAGAGGTAATCGTAGAACCGCTCGAATCCGACCCAGGCGTCGTGGAACCCGTACGTCGTGCCCTGGGCGACGGTCATGTTGCCGCCGAAGTTTGCCAGGCGGTGCGTCTCGGGCACGAAGACTTCCCATTCGGCGTAGGTGGTCTGAATGTCGGTCTGCGGCGCGACGAGCACGAGGTCGCGCGGCAGCAGCGTTTTCAGCGTGCCCATCTTTTGCGCGTAGACGACTTCGACGGCGACAGCCTGGTCGCGATTGGCGCCGCGCGGCAGTGGCACAAGCACCTTGTTGCCGTCGCGCTCGGCTTTCACCGCCTGGCCGCCGACGTAGCACGCCCAGAAGTCCGCGCCGGCTGGCAGCGTGAAGCTTTGGAACTGCTTCGCGTTGTTCTTCACCATGAACGACGCCTGCGTGAGCATCTCGCCCGCGTCGGTCACGACAGTCGTGAGCTGGGTGTGATCGGCCACGGCCTGCAGCACGGGCAATTCTTCAAAGCGCGTCACGTCGACAGCGAGTTCGTACGCCGGGCCCTCGTATCGATAGGCCAACAACACGGGCCGCGTGATCAGCGCACGATCGTTGTCCGCGAGTTCGGATTCGTCGATTCGCCGCAACGGCTCCTTCGCCGTTTTTTCGCGAAATTGCAGGCTGGCGGCGCTGGTAATAGCGACCGAGCCCGTCTCGCGCTCGACGTCGAGAGTGTGAATGCCCGCGGCGGGCAACGTGGCATTGTGCGGGTCGAACTGGAAGTCGTAGGTGACGACGAGTGTGTACGCGCCCCACGCCTTGTCCTGCAACCCAATCGTCCACGTATCGCCCTGTTGCTCCTTGCGGCGGATGTTCGGTCCCGTGAACTCGACGTTCTTGCACTGCGCGGGCAACGTGACGCGGAATTCCTGCACGCCCTGGTTAATGATCGCATACCGAATCGTCGCGCTGCCGCCCACGAGCCCGTCACCGACCGTCACGAGGTTGAAAATGTCAGCCAGCACACACGGCGCGAGCCGTTCCGTCGCCAGGCTCAGTTTCCACCCGGGTTGATCGGCCTGGTACGCGAGCAGTTCGTCCGTGCGCGCCGTCAGCGACGTGATGGGAACTTCGCGCAGTCCGACCAGCTCCGCGGTTTTCACCCGCAATCCAGCCGCGGCCACCGCGCCAATCTGCGCCGTTTCCTTCGCCGCACCGCCCACGCGCAGCGGTTCCACCACGACCTGCTCGGGGAAAGTCTTCAGCGGTCTTTCGAGTTGCACCTGCAGATTGCGCGTGCCCAGCACGCGGCTGCCGAAACTGACCTGCAGCTTGCCGTCCGCAACCTTCCAGTCTTCCACACCGTCGCCGCGCACGTCGGCCACCGTGAAATCGCGCAGCGGCGCCAATTCAATCGCATAGATGCCGGCTTTCTCAACAGCGAGCGTCACCGCGTGCGTGGCCAGCAACCGCGTTTCTTCCAGATGCACGGTGACGCGATTGGCGACGTTGAGCACGGGCTGGATGCGCTGCAGTTTCAGCCCGAGCACGAACGGACGGCTATAAAACTGATAGGACGCGAGCGCGCCGCCAAGGGCGTTGATCTGGCGCAAACCCGTTGCCGATTCAATCTCCACGAGCGTGTCTTCGCTGGACACGGTGATACCGCCCGATTCGCGGGTGACCTCGAGGGGCTTTGGCGCCGTCAACTGTACCGTCAGCGGCGTGGTTTCGACTGATTGTTCCGACTGCAGCGTGAGGTTGTACGATTTCTCGACGGGCTTGATGAACTCGATGGTCAGCACCTGATGGTCGCCTTCGGGTTTCACCTGCCAGTCGCGGATTTGCGCGCCGTCCACGCGCGTGAGGGACTGCGAGGCGGGAATCTCCACACTGAGCCGCGGCAGGTTGCCCTGGACGATCTCATAACGCAATTGGGTGCTGAGTTTGATTACGGTCGGCGTGATTTGCGCCGTGGCGGTGGTCTCGCTCGTCACCATCGCCTTGCGCGTGAGTTCCGTCGCCTTGCTCTGCCAGCGCAACGACACGGTCCGGTCGTCGCCAAGAAACCCGCGGATGTGGGCGTCGGCGCCTTTTTGTTCGGATTCGAGCAGCGTCCCCGCGAGCAATTGCAATTCGATGCCCGGGCCTGCGGCCTGCGCAGCAACCGAGGCAATGGAGGCGGTCGGGCCGTTGAAGGAAATCTGGTTCCACGGCTCGGCGCGCGTGATCTTCGCGACCACATCGACCCGGAACTTGTACCGGCCGGCTTTCGGAGCGATCAGACGATACTGGCTGCCGTCGCGCACCAGGCGCAGGGCGGTCGGCAGTTTCGACGCGAAGACCGCGACGTCACCTTCGAACAGCGGCGCGGCAGCCTCACAGCGGCCGGTCGCTTCGGCATCGATGTCCACGGCAAACCTTGCCTCCGTGTCGGAGAGTTTTCCGTCGTAACGCACTTCGCGAAAGACCAGTTCGGCGGCGGGAACGGGGGGCGCGGGAAGCTTCTCAGCGGCGAACAGCGTAATCGGGAGCAGTAGAGAAATCAGAATCGTGGCAACTCGGCGCATAGCTACCTCCATTCACAACGGGTGGGACACTGAGTTTGAAGCTTTGTTCCGTCTGCGTAAGACCCTGACACAGAAGCTTCGCTGTGTCACGTGAGAATCCACTCGATTAGGACCGCGCACGGGACGTCGTCGGGCGGTAAAGTTACGGCGAAACCTTCCCCGACGCCCACGCAATGAAAAAGGGGGTCCATCACAGTACACGGGAATTGACACAAGCCGACCTGACAACGTTGAACGCGGACGCGATTGTGAACGTCAGCCTACCTTCCCCTCGCTAAATGAATGGGTGTGACACCATGAGCATTGTTTTTGTTCCGTTTTGGCATGGGCACACATTCCAAACCGGCCCACGGTGTCACCCCCAAATTCCTTCGACAAAACCCCTAGCGTTGGCAGGAGCGGCCATGTCGCGAATGAAGCGAGGGAGACCGTTCGTGGCTGCGAGCGGAGCTTCATGGCAACCTGTTGGCCTTCTGTCCATGAGACGACTATAAAGCACTTCGCCAATCTGTTAAGTAAAAGGAGTGTAAAACTCCGCCGCGCTATTGCGGGAGAAAAACCGTGAAGACGCTGCCGCCGTCGGACCTGGTTTCGTAGCTAACGGCACCCCGGTGGGCCTCCGCCAGGGCTTTCACCAACGCCAGGCCGAGACCGAGACCTGCCGGTGCATCGTCGCGACTGCCGCGCGCAAATGGACGAAAGAGCCGTCGCCGCATATCTGCCGGAATGCCGGGACCGCGGTCGCAAACGGAGATCATAGCGCCCAACGCGACTAATCGCCCATCTTCGCGTCCTTCGGGCCGGCAACTCAACGAAACCTTAATGCTCCGGTCCTTCGCGGAGCGGCTGTATTTTTCAGCGTTATCAATAAGGTTTTGAAGAATCTCCGCGACGGCATCACGGTCGAATCTCACCTCCGGTAGATCATCGGCAACCGAGAGTTCTATGCTCGCGCCGGCGGCCTCCAACGCGGGGCGCTGGCGGTCGACACAGTCGCGCACGACAGCGGCCAGGTCGCCGGACTCGGGACGGACCTGCAGCGCACCGCGTTCGAGACGGGTAAAGCCGAGCACGTTGGAAACGACACGGCCCAGCCGGGCGGCTTCTTCGGCCGCCCGGTGGGCGTAGTCTTTCGTGCGCGACGGATCGCCCAATCCCTCGGCCAGCATCTCGCTGTACATGCGAAGGCCGGCGAGCGGTGTGCGCAGTTCATGCGCGGCGGACGCCGCAAATTGCGAGCGCTGACGGGCGAGTTGCTCCGTCTGCCACACCAGCACCACCACACACAGCCCCGCAACACTTGCCGCCCCGACGCCGGCCAGAAACGACTCCAGAAAGTTGGCTTCAAAACGGTGCACCCGGAGATGGGCGGCATCGAATTCCTTCGCCGCACTGACGACGATGTACCAACCAGCGCTCTCGAGACGCGCGGCGACCGCGTAAGCTCCCGAGCTCGCGATGGGCAAGAAACGGGCGGGCAACGCGGCGTTCTTGAGAGATTCGGCAACGGCTTCATTGGAGATGACAAAACCCTGGACAAGTATACCATCGGGTGTGGTGACGTCGCGCAAGGCAACGAGGCTCGGGCTATTGGACGTTTGCAGGGAGCACCACTGGAACCCGCCGACGGCGATGATGACCCTCTTCTGCTTCTCGTCCTTCGGCGGCATCGCCCTCAGGACAAGGTTGCTGCGGTTTTTAAGGTCGGAATAGATTTGGGCGGCTTGCGCATTTTGCTGGTACGCGTCAAATTCCATCACTTCGTAGCGCGGCTGTTGTTGCCCTTGTTGGAGGGATGCCACGCAGGCCGAAGCATGCGCAGCCAATTGCAACTCCTTCTGAAGGCCATGTTCCGTGACCGCCCGTTGCCGATCTATGTTGTCCAAATCTCCTTCGGGCAACGTGGGAAGCGTGACCTTCCCGACCGGATCGATTTGAAAGTAGGCGCGGATAAACGGGTCGGTCGGTCCTTGCGCCAGTGGCGAGGGGACGACAGACACGCCTTCGGACGCCCCTTTCGGGTCGTGATAGAGTGACTGATAGTGGTAGAAGGGTCGATTTGACTCCGCTTCGAGCAGCGCGTCGAGACGCTCTTGCAGACGCCCCGCAAGGTGGGTGGCAGTGTCCGTCGCGAGTCGATGCGGGCCGGCCTCGATCTGCGCCGCGTTACGCCGCACTTCGCGCATACCGACGATGTACCACGCGGCGCACGGCACGACGAGCGCCGCAATCGTCAACACCAGCGCCAAAGTCGTGCGGCTGTGCAGGAACTTCATGGTTTACCCCATGCGTAGCCGATGCCTTTGACGGAAGAAACAATTTTCGGGTCGGAATGGTCGCGCTCAATTTTCTGACGGAGATTGGCAATGGTCACGTCAACGGTGCGCGTTTCCATGTTCGCATTTGCGCCCCAGACCTGTTCGAGCAATTCGCTGCGCGAAACCGCCCGCGCCTTGTGCCGATGCAGCCAGCGCAAGATGCCAACCTCGCGCGGTGTGAGCGGAATGATCCTGGAATCGCGGCGCGCCTCGCAATGCCCAAGGTCAAAGCGACAGCCGTCGATCTCAATGATTTCCGGTTCCGCAGGCGCGGATTTCGCGCGGCGTCCGAGCGCCGCAATGCGGGCGAGAAGTTCGCGCGTACCGAACGGCTTGGTCACATAGTCGTCCGCGCCGGTTCTCAAGCCGCGCACTTTGTCCTCCTCGGCGCCTTTGGCCGTTAACATGAGAATCGGCAGGTCGGGGCGAGCTTTGCGGAGCCGGTGGCATACCTCGACGCCGTCAAGCTTGGGCAACATGATGTCGAGCAGGACAAGGTCAAGTTCGGGATCCATGCCGCGCTTGGTCGCCGCGAGGCCGTCAGACACCATGTCAACCGTGTGGCCTGCCCCCTTGAGCAAGTCCACCAGCCCGTCCCGCAACAGCGCGTCATCTTCGACGACGAGGATTTTCATTGGAACACCGGCAGTTTACTAACACCCCGCGCTATCGCCAGTAATAATTCCAAGTGTAATTGAGATCGAGCGGTTTGCTAGGTTCCAGTTTTACGGTCCAGGTAACACGGCCGACACCGTTGAAGTGGTTCCACCACCACGGCCAGTTGAACCAACTCCACCAGTAGGGATATGATCCGCCTGAGCCAAATGTAGGGTCCTCGAAGATGTTGATCATCTCAATTTGGCCGCCCTGATCGGCTTCACTAACGTTGCCCAGCACGTTGCGGACGACTTCAACCTCAAGGGGTTGCTTGGCAAAACTGGTCAACGTGATCTTACCGGTCAGGTCGATGCGCCCGTACTGGTCGCCCTGCCACGTCGCGGCATTGGGGGTGCGCTTGGTTTCATTGTCGGTTTTCTTCACGCGCACGTCCACCGCCGTCGTCACGTCGAGGTCGGATTCCGCGCCCGGTGACGCGTACGTCATCAAACCTTGGGCCAGCACCCGGTCATCGCGCAAGATCAGCGCCGGCGCGGTGGTCAACGGGTACTTGCTGCTGTTGGTCAGCCGGATCTTGTGCATCACTTTCGGCGCATTGAACAAGCGCGCCAGCTCGGTCTGCTGTGGGTTGTTGCTGAAATTCCGCCAGACTTCAGGCGGTGGCGAGAAGGGGATGTCGAGCGCGTACACATCCTTGTACTTCAGCGTGAACTCGGCGATTGGCACTACCATTCGCTCGCCCTTCTTCAACGTTACATGCTTCACGTCGAACATGAACAGGTCTTCCGTCTTCCCCGAGGTCGCCACTTCCGGACCCAGATCAATGGTGCGTCCGGGCTCGGCGACCGGCGGATTGCCCCGGTATTCCGACATTCGTGCTTGCTGGCTCATGATCGCATTCGCGAAGCCGTACGCCGTTTGCGCGTCCTGCCGAAAATACTGCGAGAGTTGCGCCACGGCTTGCTGGAGCGACATGGGGTCCACCGTTTCCTTGAAAGCAAACGTCGGCACCCCGATCACCAAGTGAGCCGTGACGTCATCCAAGTCAGCCAGTTCGTTAATGAGCGTCGCCTGTAACTTCACGACGGCGCTGCCCTTGCCGTCAATCGTGACCTTGTAATTCGGAATCCAGCGTACACCGCGCTGCAGGTAGAGCAGTCCCACCTCCGCTTCCTTTTGTGGTCGCCCTTCCCAGTCGAGCTTGAGCGTCAATAGATTGCGGAATTCCTCGTGTGCGACCTTCTCCTTGTGGTCGCCCATGAAGGTCACATCGAGAATCCGATCGAGGCCGACCACCTTTACCCCGCCTTCCGGCAACTTGAGCAGCACCACATCGCCTTTCACGGGCAGTTTCTGGCCGGAATTCGGCGGGCTGATGGCTTCGAGTTCCTCGCCCGTTTGATGGGGCAACTCCAGAATCGTCGCACGGTACCGAAGTGGCGCCGTCTTGCCATCCCCTTCCACCACCCGAGCCTCCGTCACGAGCACGTCGGCCCCGACGTTGGCTTCGATCAACTCGCGAAGATTCAGCGCCGTCTGCTCCTCCAATACTTTGCGTGGACTCGCCGTCACCGCGCTGAGCCGGGCATGTTCGTCCGCCGAATACGGCCAGAATGTGCCAATCACCGGCGTCGGCAGATAGTCCATGAGGACATTCCCATGCTCATCAGTCGGCATCTTTCCAGTATGCAGCACGAACGAATGCCCATCCTTGAACACCGTGATCTCCTTCACCGGCATGTTGGCCAACGCCGACAACGGCGCGGCCCGCTCCGCCCATGTGACCGGTGCCGTGAGCGCCATAACCATTGCCAGGAGAGCCGCCGACGGAATCGATCCGGATTGGGTGATCATAGACACCTCCTTCATACGACGGTCAGTCTAGTCCTTCCCTCCCGCGCCACAAAGTAAAAGGTATGTAAAACCGGCTACACGCGGCGGCTGGCGGCGCGGGCAACGGTCTGCATGATCGGAGAAGATGCGGCACTGAAGCGCTCGACGATTTGGCGGTAGAACGAAGCCGCGTCGTTTTGTCGACCAGCGTCCCACAACAAATCGGCGGCGGATTTCCAGGCCTGAAGGACTTCCCAATCGCAGGCGGCGTACTGGCGGCCAACCTGGGAATAGAGTTTCACGGCTTCCTCCCGGCGACCTTGTTCGGCGCGAACGTTGGCTAGACTGCGTAACGCTGACGCACAGAGATGACGGTCGTTCCCGCCCAGCCGCAACACTTGCTCGTAACCCGTTGCCGCCTGGGTGAGCAATTTCTCGCGCTCGGCTCCGGACGTCTCGGCGGAAGGCAGATGATACTCGCGCACGGTGCGATCGAAAACCTGCCGGGCCGTTTCGTGGGAAGCGGGAGCGCAACCGAGGAGGAATTGCAGGGTCAGCGCAATTAACAACTGATTAGTGCGCTGCATTGGTTCCGTACCTCGTGGTGACTTCGTAGGCCAGCTTCTGTTGTTCACGCGATTTCAAGGGGACGACGAATTTGACCTTGGACGCATCCACTTTCTCGTACTTCGCATCCGTCGCCAGCGACCAGTCGCCGCTGAAATTGCGGCGGACGTCGAGGGTAATATCGATGTCCTTGGAGTTCTGCGTCTCGACCTGCCACGTTTCCTTGATCGTCCAGCCGGTGACGGCGCCATTGCCGTCAAAGTGGATGTCGGTCTTCTCCCAGTTCATCAGCGTGGGCTTGCACATGACCTCCTGATCGTTGCCCAGCTTCATCTCCACCTGTTCGCCGATGGGGATGTACTTCACGGCGGTGCGGCCAACGAACGAATAGAGCTTGTCGGCGGTCACGAATCGGAACGCCTTCACATCACCGTCGGGAAGCGGTTCATTGCCGAGCTTGTTCTCCTTGTCGTTCTTGAATCGGTAAAACCGCACCACCTGATCGCCCCATTGCTCCCTCTCGAACTTGTAGTAGCTCGCGACCGGCAAATCCAACGCCTGGAAGGATGGCAATCGCTTCGACCAGCCGTTGGGGATCGTGTCACGGCCTTCGACCGTGTAGAGAAAATACTCGGACAGGCCTTCCTTGATGATTTCGCGTGGGCGCGCCGCGGCCAGTTCGGCTCCCGCAGCCATTCCGCTAAGAGCGCGGACGGCATCATCTTTTCTCTCCAACCTGTCGAATGCCAGCGTGGTGGGCATGTTTTCCGGGCCGGGACGACCTTGCCGCGCCAGATCCGCGATTTCCTGGACCAGTTTGATCACCCCGACGACCAGCCGGATTTCGGCGTTTTCGTAATCCTCGCCGCTGTTGTTATTCACGCGGACCGCACCGGCGAGGTCCATCCGTTTCTCATCGCGGCTCGCCTCGGCAATGTAGTCGGCGCTCCAACTGATCCCGCTGGTGAAATAGCGGATTTCCACCTGCACCTCGCCGGCGACGTCGCTGTTGATGCGCCACTCCAGCGTGTTGGTGACCCGCGGCGGGAAACTGACGTCGAGCACTTCCACCTTGTCCGCGTGGGTGAGCGCGCGAAATTCGACGGAAGTTGGGTCGATCAACGTGTTGGCCCAGGAGAATTCGAGTTTGTTCAAACCCTTGCGGAAGGTGAGGTAACGCGTCTCGCGCACCAGCGTGAGGTCGGCGGAATTGTAGATGGTCAGTTGCACCGAGTCGCGTCCCGGCAGCGTGACGACATTGAGGCGACCGAAGGCAGTCGTGGCCAAAGCCCAAAGGCAAACGTGAAGAAACGCCCGCTTCATGTCAGTAGCTCCTCGGTTCGTTGTCGCCCTGGACGTTCAGGCGGTTGAGCGCGAACGTGATCGTTTTCTTCGACTCCTGGGGCAAGGTGAGGTGGTATTCGATGGTGAACGCATTCTTCCGTTCAAACGCCTCCGAGGTTTTCGCCATTTTCCAATAGCCGGGAATGTGTTCGACGACGACCAACTCCGCCGGCGCCTTCTTGAAATTCTCAATCTCAACCTTGTACTCCTCATCGGTGTCCCAGAGGACGTTCTGGTTCCACACGTTCCGGCGGACATTGGTCTTCTCGTCTTTCATCTTGCGTTGCGTGACCTTCACATCGCGGCTCTGACCGATGGAGAGCCTCAGCTCGCGGTCGACAGGCGTCAGCTCCACCCAGTCCTCGCCCGTGAAGGCGACGCCGTCGCCCGTCGCGCCGGTCTTGATGAAGAGGCGCGCCTTGCCCGGCAGGAACGTATGCGCGCCAAGTTTCGAATCTCTGTCATTCTTGATTACGTAAGAAAGCGGCAGGCCGATGGTCTGCTTCTGGTATTCAGGGTCCCAGGGTTGCAGGGCGGCGTCCCAGCGCAGCTCTTTCCGCAGCGCCACGCTGTCCAGCCGCTCCGAGAGCAGCTCCAGGACTTCGTCGTTCTCGATGCCGCGCTTGAAATCCGCGCCATAACCGATCCGGATTTCCGCATCGGTGAAATCTTCACCGGAACTGTTGCGCAGACGCAGGTAATTGCGGAGCGCCAGCGTCTTCTCGTCAGGCTCGGCTACGGCCTTGTACACGATGTCGCGGCCGATGCCCTGCAAGAGATACGAAATACGGACGCGTTCCTCCTGGGCCTCGGGGCTACTGATTTCCCAAATCAACGCGGTCTCGTTCGGCGGGTAGCTCGTGTTGAGCACGACTACTCTGCCGGGTTCCTTGAGCATCCGGACCTGGATCGATGTGGGATCGATGTTGACCGCCTGCCAGGAGAAATCGACTTGGTTTACGCCTTTCTGCAGGGTGAGTACGCGTTCCTCCTCCACGAGCGTGGCCTCGGGATTGGTGAGCGACACTACCACCCGGGCACGCTCTTGCAAGGCAACCAGCTTGACCCGCGCGTGGGCGGTCCTTGAGAAAACCAACAGCAAACTCAACAGGCAGAGAAACAGGCGTGTCTTCATACGCTTGTTGACACCGCTTTGGTGGGAAAGTTCCCGGAGAACACCTTGCGAGCAGGAACCTCGTAGGCTTTGAGGCTGCATTCCTGGATGAATTGGCGCAGCGCGGCAGTTGGCCGCCGCCTTTCTTCGTCCAAAACCAAAGCGTTGCGGAACCGGCCAAGATCGAGATACGCCTGGTAGATCTCTGGAACAGGCACTCCCAAAGACGAGATCGGAGCGCGTCCGTCAGCCACCAAATTGTAGGGACCTTGATTGGATCCGGGGTTCTTCACCGCCGCCTGCACGGCTTGTGTGAACAATTGCATGTTCGGCACTGGTCCCGCCGCGATCTTCCTTAAAAGTTCCCGCTGCACTGGCGTGACCAGTTCGATGCGCCCCATCATGACCCGTTGCACCTCGGCCGGGGTAGAGATGCGCAGCGGCAGGCAGGAATCCGTCCAGGCCCTCGGCACGATGAAGAAAAGGCGCAGGCCGGCGCTCTTGAAGTAGGAAAGTTCCCACGTATTGAGCAGCGCGTCGGCTTCATCATCAAACAAGCCCTCCTTGACGAGGGCGCGGTGCATGTCCGCGCGAAACAGGGCTGCGTTCTGCCGGGAAAATTCGGCGTCGCCGAACGTCGCCCGTGTCATTGACAGAGCCACGCTTTCGTCATTCTTCAATACCGTCGGCTTCAATTTCCGAAACGCGGAAGAACCATCCGGGCGAATCTCGGCGAGCCAGAGATAGCGTATCAGCAGTTGTTTGCCCGGAAGTACCGAACCGAGCCGGGTGTGCAGTAACAATTGGTCGTGCGTCGAGTCCCGCACAACCTGCAGCGGGGCGTTAATGTGTGCCACGCCGCGGTAGAAAAGGAATTTCTCGCTCTCGCTGTTGGTCGTGGTCACGGACGCCGCGTCGACGGCCCGGGGAGAAGTCCAGACGTGCTCGGTTGTGGCCGGTCCATTCGCATTACCGCCAACGGTGAGCGCCGTCCACGACAATTGACCGGTAGTATCGGCTCGCAGGTGACCGAACTTCGGCCAACGCTCGACTCCGGGAGCAACGCCTTCCGCCGACGGATAAAACTGCGTCAACCACCCGCCGCGAAACTCGACATTCACATCCAGCGTCAACGGTTTGGTCTGAGACTTCGGAGGATGGAAGTAGATGACCGGCGTCTCCAATCGCATCGTGACATCGGGATGACAGCGCGGCACTCCCTGGAACAATGTCGCGGGAAGTTCTGTCGCCCGGACCAACAACATCGATGCGAGATCATGAACGAACCGGGGCACCGGCTCATCGTCGGTGTTGATGCCGCCGATGGCCTGGCCGGTTTCATCCTGCAGGGAGGTGAACGTTCCCCATTCGTGGACGACGAGAGTTTCGTCGGGCCGCAACGCCGCTACAAGCAAGATCAGAGGAATCAACGCCAGGGTTTTCATGGCTTCCACTGCGGCCGGCGAAACTGTAAACTCGTTCCAACGCCCAAACAATGAAAAAGCAGATTCATCAGAGCACGCTGGAATTGACACAAGGCGACATCACAGCGTTGAAGGTGGGCGCGATTGTGAACGCGGCAAACAAGTATCTGGCTCACGGCGGCGGCGTGGCGCTGGCCATTGTGCGGAAGGGCGGGCTAACGATCCAGGCGGAGTCAGCCGCACTGGTGGCAAGGCGCGGGCCGCTGTCAACTGGCGAGGCTGTCATCACCAGTGGCGGGAAACTGCCGGCGCAGTTCGTCATTCACACCGTCGGGCCGGTCTGGAACGAGCACAGCCCGGCGGAAGCTGACAGTTTATTGCGCAAGGCAGTACGGAGCAGTTTGGCGCTTGCCGAAGAGAATGACGTGAAATCGATCGCGTTTCCGGCCATCAGCACGGGAATCTATGGTTTTCCCATCGAACGCGCCGCGCCGCTGATGTTACAAGAAGCGGCAAATTACCTCGGTGGAAAGACCGGGCTGGAGCGCGTGTTGTACTGCCTCTACGATGACGCGAGCTATCAGGCCTTCAATTCCGCTTTCGCAGCCCTCTGAGCTGTCTGGCGCACGATGAAGTCGAGGAGGCGCGGGGAGAACCGGTGCAACCAGATGGCGACGCGCGAGGAAAGCGTCAACACGACCTGGCGTTTGTGCCGCGCGCAACCGCGCAGAATGGCGCGGGCGACCTGGGCGGGGTGCTGGCCCTGGAACGGGCTCATGCGCGCCACGCTGCCGTAGCGGTACATGTTATCGAAGAACGGCGTGTCGGTGTAGGCCGGCAAAACGGAGATGACCTCGATTCCCGTGCCGTGCAGCTCCATGCGCAGCGTGTCCGTCAACGCCAGTAGGGCAAACTTGCTCGCGCTGTAAACGCCGTTGCGCGCCGTCACCACGACGCTCAGGATGCTGCCGATGTTGACGATTTGGCCAGCCCCCTGTTGCCGCATGTGCGGCAGGACGGCCTGAATGCAACGAAGCGGCCCGTAAACATTCACATCCATCAGGGAACGCGCGTCGTCCAACGGTGCCTCCGCGATGGCGGCGCGCATGCCGATGCCGGCATTGTTGACCAGAATGTCCACGCGGCCGAGCTGCACGATGGTGGTGGCGACGAGCTGGCGCACATCTTCGTCCTTCGTCACGTCGGCGGGAACGACTCGCAGGCGCTCGCGCAAGTCGGGATGCGCGTCCACGACCTCCTGCAGTTTTGCCCGGGTGCGTGCGGCGAGAACGACGCGGGCGCCGGCCCGGGCAAAGGCGAGGGCGGTTTCCAAGCCGATGCCGCTGGAGGCACCGGTGACGATGACGACCTGGTCCTGAAAATGCGCGCTCATTTCGGGGCCGATTTCTCTTTTCGGCCGAGTCGGGCTATGTTACATGGCGGATGGTTGGATTGGCAATGCTGGCGCGCCATGGATGGACACCCACTCAGCCCCCCGAAATTGGTACTGGCCATCGACGATGAACCGGAGATCCTCGAGATCATCAAGCAATGCCTCGAGATGGAGGGGTTTCAGGTCCTCACCGCGCCGGGTCCGAAGGAAGGGATCAAGCTCTACGAGGAACGGGGGACGGAGGTCGGCGTGGTCTTGCTGGATTATCTGATGCCGGACATGACGGGCGACCTGGTCTTCGAATGTCTCCGGCAAAAAAATCCCGACGCGCGGGTCATTCTGCTGACCGGCTGCGAGGATTCCGTGGCCCGCAAGATGTTCGAGGCCGGGCTGCGCGGCTTCCTCCAGAAACCGTTTTATCTCGATGACCTCGTAGGCCGCGTCCGCGAGGAACTCAACCAGGATTGACCGCGGCGGTTCCAGGTCACAAAACCGTTGGAAAGACCCCGGCAAAGCGATTAGAATAAGCCATGAGCAAATCGGAGCGTTCTGAGAACCTCGTCCTCGTGCACCATGCGCGCGACGAGTGGGACGGCAACATCATTGTTGGCTACCTGCGCGACAATGGCGTGGAAGCGACGTTGCAGAGTCCGCCCTCGATGGCGCCACTGGATGCCGCCGAGAGCCTGAGCGGCAGCGACAAGGTCAACGGTATCTTCGTGCTCGATCACGAAGCCAGTCATGCGCGCGAACTGGTGAAGGAATTCCTGAACACGGTGACCGATGACCAGGTACTGGAGGAGGCCGCGGCGCAGAAACTGAAGCTCGACAAGGAAACCGTCACGCAATTGCGCGGCGCGTTGAAAGAAGAACGGCAGACCTTTGAGTTCCTCGGGTGGATTGGCGCGGCGTTCCTTGGCGCGGTCGCGTTACTGTGGGCGATCTGGCCCGCGTGGCTGAAAATCGGGCCGCCCTCGCCGGAATTCCGCTGGGTTGTGGTGATTCTGCTCCTGTTGGCGGCCGTGTTCGCCGGGAGTTGGACCAGCCGGCGTCCCTAATGAAACTCACCCCCAACATTGACGATCTCGGGCGAAAGTTGCGGTTGATTGGCGGCATCATCGCGAGCCTGTGCGCCACTGGCTTGATCATCGCGTGGGCCTTTACGGGTTCGCGGGCCATGCTCATTACTGGGATCATCCTCGGCCTCACCGGCCCGTTTATGATCTTCGAGGCCGCACACGGCTGGTGCGCCCTCCGCGCCATGGGTATGAAGACGCCGAGATGAATGGCACTAGATTTCTTATGCGACCTACTATTGTTTTACTGTCGACCATAATCCTGACGGTCGTTTGCGGAACAGGCCTGCGAGTCCTTGCGGAAAGTGGACGACCCGACTTCATTACAACGATTGAGACGTTGAAAAGTCAAAATGAGGCCGCCTTACAGCAAGCATCCACAACTAACTATTGGCCGGTCTACAACTTGGCAACTATATATTCGGAGTTATACGCGTACTACGCGAGAGTTGGATCCAACTCGTTAGCGGCGGGATATAGGACCAAGGCGACTGCGGCGATAGAGTCGGCAATGCAGCGTCTTCCCAACGAGCATCTCAAAGTAAACGTGGCGGGCAATTATGCAATTCTCGGTGAAACGAATCGAACTATACAAGCCTACGAGGAGTTTTTGGACAAAACAGCGCGGGAAGGCCCAGTAGCGGACGGGCCAGGCGATTGGCCAGGTACAGCGGCGGAGATCAAGAGAAGGCGCGCGCTATTGATTAAGGATATAGAAAAACGTCTTCAGGAGCTGAAGCACGAAACGGGCGCCAACAAGTAGCAGGCGAGATGCCGACTATCACAGATGATGGTTCCGGATGCAGCTCCTTGCTACTGACAGGCTGCAACGCAGGCTAAAGCCTGCGGCTACGAGAAAGGCCGCCGCGTCGGGGACGCGGCCTACAACGGCTACACCTTGTCTTTAAAGTATTCGATCGCCTGACGGAGGCCGGTTTCCAAATCAACCTTCGGTTCCCAGCCGAGCAATTCTTTGGCGCGGGCGATGTTGGGGCGACGCTGTTTGGGGTCGTCGACGGGGAGCGGTTCGTGGATGATTGTGCTCTTGCTGCCGGTGAGTTTGATGATGAGCTTGGCGAAGTCGAGGATGGTAAACTCGGTCGGGTTGCCGATATTGACCGGCTCGTGGAAGTCGCAACGCGAGAGACGATAGATGCCGTCGATCAGGTCGCTGCAGTAGCAGAAGCTGCGGGTCTGTTGGCCCTCGCCGAAAACGGTGAGCGGTTCGCCGCGCAGGGCCTGGCCGACGAAGGCGGGGACGACGCGGCCGTCCTTGAGGCGCATGCGCGGGCCGTAGGTATTGAAGATGCGGACGATGTGGG
>JBGOTY010000033.1:0-16746 GCA_041476745.1 Verrucomicrobiia bacterium
CAAGATGGCGCGACCCTCCGTCGCGAGGACGCCGGGGAGGGCAAGAAGCTGGGGGCGTGAATTCGCTGGCGAACGCCTCCCGCCTTCGCCAAGGCTTCGGCGCGACAAGCCTTGTGGAAAAACAGGGGTTTGAAAAACATGCTTTCTGCGAAACGAACCCACCGCGATTTGATGCGGTTATTAGCGTATCCATCCCAATGACAGGTTGTTAGAACATTGGAGATAGAATTTTTCGGTGGGTTCGTTCTGGAAAAACGAACCCACCGGAGGCCACAAGAGAGCCCTTATTGAGCACCGCAGAGGCAGATTTTGGGTTCGTTTTAGGAAAACGAAGCCACTCTTGGGGTGGCGCGATGGTGACATCCCTCCCACCTTCACCGGGAGCAGAGTGGCGTCGGCAATCAGGGGGCGATCGTTTTGACCCTGATCTCTGCGGTGCTGACGGGGGCGGTGGTTACGGCGCCAACACAGACGTCATCGGCAGGGTCGGGCCCGGGCCCGGTCGCGGCGCCGAAGAAGTTCCCAGGCGCGCTGATCGAACCGGTGGTATTCTCCAAGCCGCAGTTGTCGCCGCCGGGACCGACATTACCGTAGATATTGTTTTTCGTGATGGCAAAGAACGGACTGCTCATCAAAATGCCGACATCCCGGTTACCGACGAAAGAGTTGTAGGTGAGAGTGCCGCTCGTGGCGTCGATGCTCATATCGGAAAGACCGTCGATGTTCCCGGCGGTGACATTGTGCGTGAACATCAAATTGCTGCCGCTCAGAACATTAAAACCGCTTCCGGCATTCGCGGTGGCGGCATTTCCGTTGAATACGTGATTGACTCCGCTCATGGCAAACCCATCGCCCTGGTTCGCGACGGCGACATTGCCGATGAACTGATCGAAGGTGGTGTTGTCGTTTACGTAAAACCCGTAAGCGGCGTTGGCGACCGCGCGGTTTCCGCCCACGATGACGTTGTTGACGTTCGCATCGATCACCAGGCCAGCGCCCTGAACAGTGCTTCCGCCGGCGCCAGTCAGGGTGAAGCCTTTGAGTCTTGTGCCGAAGATGGCGCCCGTGGCCTGAACATCCACGACGGCGATGGAATTGCCGCCCGCATCCAACACGGTCACGTCGGCCCCGTTGCGGGAATAGATTTTTACGGCCTTGTTCACTTTGACCAGGCAGTGGCAGCCGGTGTTTACCTCCGCGGCTTCATCTCCCGCGTCGGTAAACGTGCAGTTGCCGTTGAGGTCGCCGTAGCGTCCGGGCCCTACCGTAATCGTGTCCCCCGCGACCGCATTTTGAATGGCCTGGCTGATGGAGCGGCAGGGACTGCCCAGTTTTCCGCAAGTCGGGCTGTCCACGCCATTGTTGGCGACGAGCCAGGTGGCTGCGCAAGTGGTGGAGGTGATGAGCAGCGCGGCAATGCTTGACGTGGAAAAGATTTTGACGTGACGATTCATAACTGGCTCCCTTCGACCCGATTTGAGGAGTATTTACAGCTTGTTATGTGCCAGAATACCGCCTGCATTCGTGAGGGAAGGCGGCGCAAAAGTGAGATGGTTCGCGGAGGCGCTACTGGATCCGTTTGCCGGTTGTTTTGTGCAGATCCACCACGTGAATTAGCCGATTTTGTCCGTGACGCAGTCAGTACCGGGCGCTATTTTCCCTCGAACATGCAGATCATCCGGACCATCCAGGAAATGCAGGCAGCATCAATCGTCATGAAGCGGTCGGGTCGCCGGGTGGCCCTCGTGCCGACGATGGGCGCGCTGCACGATGGGCATGTCGCGTTGATGCGAAAAGCGCGGGACCAGGGCGCGGCGGTCGTAGTCAGCGTGTACGTCAACCCGACGCAGTTTGGTCCACACGAGGATTTCAAGGAATACCCTCGCGACATGGAGGCCGATGCACGGCTGTGCCGGCGCGAGGGAGTGGATACCGTCTTCGCGCCGTCGGACGATGAAATGTATCCCGGCGGCACTGCAATCAATGAAGACGCCAACAACGGATTGTTGTATTTCACATTTGTGGAAGAGAGCCTTCTTTCACGAAGACTGGAAGGGGAGCAGCGTCCGGGGCACTTCCGCGGCGTGTGCACCGTGGTGACGAAACTTTTCAATATCGTTCAACCCGACATCGCGCTCTTTGGCCAGAAGGATTATCAGCAACTCAAGATTGTCCAACGCATGGTGCGCGACCTTCGATTCCCGATTGAAATAGTCCCCGTCCCGACGGTCCGCGAAGCAGACGGTCTCGCCTTGAGCAGTCGCAACCAACGGCTTTCGGAAGTCGAGCGTGCCCAGGCCCCCGTTCTTTGGAAAGCTCTCAGCATTGTGCTCGATCTTTTCAATCAAGGCGAACACGATGCGCGCCGACTCGAAACGGCCATGTCGCGTGTCGTGTCATTGGCGCCCGCCGCGCGCCTCGACTACGCCCGGATCGTCGACGCTGAATCGTTTGAACGCATTAACGAAGTCCAGCCCGGTAACATCGCCCTCATCGCGGCCCACGTCGGCACGACGCGGCTGATCGATAATCTGGTTTTGTAGGGAGCGTGGAAGACAGCGTCTATGGTATCAGCACAATCTTGCCGTAGGCGCCGGGTTGCATGACCAGTTCGTGCGCGCGAGGTGCGTCTTTGAGGGGAAGCTCCTGATTGATGACCGGTTTCAGCGAGCCGTTGGCGAGGCCGGCTACCAGGGCGGCGTGGATACTGGCGAGGTCGCTGTCGGATGCGTTGGGCATCATCATGCCCAGAATCGTTGCGTCCCGTTGCATGGCGGCGCGTGGATTGAACTCAATCGAGCCGCGGTTACCAATAATCACGACGCGACCACGGGGCCCAAGGACAGCGAGGTCCTTGGCGAGATTGACGTTTGCCAGCATTTCCAGAATCACGTCTGGGCCGCGACCGTTGGTGAGAGTCGTCAACTTCTCCAGATAGTCCGGGGCGTGGTGGTCGAGAACATGTTGCGCGCCTTGTTGCTTCACCAGCTCTTGTCCGCGGCCACTGCTGGCCGTGCCGATCACGCGCAAGCCGCGCGCGACAGCGAGCTGCACCGCGGCGATGCCCACGCCACCGCTGGCGCCGTGAATGAAAACGGTCTCGCCGGGAAGGGCCCGAGCTTTTTGGAAAAGCGCTCGATAGGCCGTGCAGTACGGCACGCCGATGGCCGCACCTTGGGTGAAGGTGGCGTTATCGGCAAGAGAGTGGACCTGCGATGCGGTGCAGACCGCGAGTTGGGCATAGGCACCGGTACGGATACCGTCCGCGGTTCCAAAGATGTACACGCGATCACCGCGCTTCCACTGCTTTACGCCATCACCAACCGCTTCCACGACGCCCGCACCGTCCGAACCGGGAGTGAACGGGAGCGTGGCGCTGATTGTGTAGGTGCCGGCGCGAACGTAGCTATCGACAGGATTCACACCGACGGCATGCAGACGGACCAGCACCTGTCCCGAACCCGGCTTCGGGTCGGGCACTTCCTCCAACTTCATGACCTCGGGACCGCCAAACTGGTGGACGCGGATTGCTTTCATTTGTCCTCAGCCTCTCCGTTTGGAGTCTTGCGGGATGATTTCAACGTCGAGCTTCTGGGCGCGACGTATAACCGTCAACCGACTCTTGGCGCCGATCTTCTCCATCGCCAGCAGTCGGTGCAAGTCATCAATCGTCGCGACGGGTTTGCCTTCCAGCGCAACGATTACGTCACCTTCTTCCATTCGGGCCGCTGCAGCGGGACTGTCTTTCTCAACCGAGATGACCAGAACGCCGGTGGGCTTGGCCAACTGATGAAAGCGCACGAGGCGACGATGCAGGTCAATGTTCTGGCCCGCGACCCCGAGATAGGCGCGGTGAATCTCACCGTCACGCATGAGGAAGCCGAGAACATATTTTGCCGTGTCCACGGAAACCGCGAAGCAAAGGCCCTGGGCGGGCAGGATCATGGCGGTATTCACGCCGATGACCTCGCCGCGCGAGTTCACCAGCGGGCCGCCGGAATTACCGGGATTGAGCGCCGCGTCCGTTTGGATCATGTTGTCGATCAAGCGGCCCGATTGCGAGCGGAACGACCGACCGAGCGCGCTGACAATCCCCGCAGTGACCGTGCACTGGAATCCGTAGGGATTGCCGATGGCGATGGCGACCTGTCCCACGCGCAACGATTCGGAATTGCCGAGCGTCACCGGTGCAAGGTCGGGCGCAGTGATGCGAACCACCGCCAGGTCGGTATCGGGATCGTCACCGATAAGGGTGCCGTCGACGGTGCGACCGTCCGTCAGGGCGACTTCCAACCGCGCGGCAGCATGCACGACGTGGCTGTTCGTGAGGATGAAGCCGTCCGGGGTGAAGATAAAGCCGGAGCCGCTGCCGGCCCGCGCGAATCGTCCATTCGGGCCACGTTGCTGCACATCGATCTTTACGACCGCGGGGCTTACTTTCTCCGCTGTTGCGGCCACGGCGTGCGAGTAGGCGTCCAGAAATTCGGTGTCCGAAGATCCGGGCGGCGAAGAGGCCTGCAACTCGGGGCCAGGTTGCGCCTTGTCGAAGATAAATTCAAAGCGAGGTTTCATTTTGGTTCCTGCGACATTTTTGTGTAATAATGATGCGCAAGGTAGGCGATAGATTCAGTTTGGGCAAGTCATGGCGGGCAATTTACAACGCAAATACGATTTTCTGGTCATCGGCAGCGGCATCGCAGGGTTGACGTATGCCTTGAAGGTGGCCGCATTGGGCACGGTGGCGATCATCACCAAGAAGCAGCGCGCGGATAGCAATACGAACTACGCCCAGGGTGGCATCGCGGCGGTGATGGCCAAGGATGACTCGCTGGAGTTGCATGTGCGCGACACGCTCGAAGCGGGGGCCGGCCTGTGCAAGGAGGAGGTGGTCCGCACCATTGTCAGCGAAGGCCCTGCACTGGTCCGTGAGCTGATCGAATTCGGCGTAAAATTCACGGAGAAGGAGAACGCGCGCGGCCAGTACGATCTCGGGCGTGAGGGCGGTCACACGCGGCGTCGCGTCCTGCATGCGGGCGACATCACCGGGCGCGAAATCGAGCGCGCGTTGCTGGCGCAGGTGGCCCGGCACGAGAGCATCACCGTCTTGGAGGAATCGCTGGCAATCGACCTGATCACGACGCAGAAGCTGGGCGCGAGCGGCCCGAACCAGTGTCTCGGGTGCTATGCGCTGGATAAGAAGAGAAATGTTGTCGAGGTGTTTGCCGCGAAGATCACGTTGCTGGCGACCGGCGGTTCGGGCAAGGTGTACCTCTACACGACCAATCCCGATATTGCGAGTGGTGACGGCGTGGCCATGGCCTACCGTGCCGGGGCGAGCGTTTCGGACATGGAGTTCATCCAATTCCATCCCACCTGTCTCTATGACCCAAAGGCGAAATCGTTTCTCATCAGCGAAGCGGTCCGCGGGGAAGGGGCCATCTTGCGCGGCCAGGACGGCGAACCGTTCATGAAACGCTATCACCCCATGGCTGACCTCGCGCCGCGCGACATCGTCGCCCGCGCTATCGACGCCGAGATGAAGAAAACGGGTGCGGACTGCGTTTCCCTGGACATTACCCACAAGGATCCGGAGTTTGTAAAGAAGCGGTTCCCGAACATTTACGCGAAATGCCTCGAGTACGGGTACGACATGACGAAGATGCCGCTCCCGGTCGTACCCGCCACGCATTACCAATGCGGCGGCGTGGTGACGAATGTGGATGGGGAAACCGAATTGGTGGGATTGCTCGCGGCCGGGGAGGTGGCCTGCACGGGTTTGCATGGCGCCAACCGCCTCGCGAGCAATTCCCTCTTGGAAGCGCTGGTCGTGGGCCACCGGGCGGCCGGGGTCGCCCTCCGACAACACGCGACACTTGAGACTCCGCGCCTCGCGCTACCGCCCTGGGAAAGCGGCGACGCGGCAGACGCCGACGAGTTGGTCGTCGTCACCCACAATTGGGGTGAGATTCGCCGTCTGATGTGGGATTACGTCGGCATCGTGCGCACCGACAAGCGATTGCTGCGAGCGCGGGCCCGCATCCAGAACCTGCAACGTGAGATCAACCAGTTTTACTGGGACTACAAGGTGACGCCTGACTTGATCGAGTTGCGCAACCTCGCGCTGGTGGCGGAGCTGATTATCGAGAGCGCGCTGCAACGCAAGGAATCGCGCGGCCTCCACTACACGCTCGATTACCCGGAGCACGACAACGCGAACTGGAAGAGGGACACCATCTTGCGCAAGTCGTAGTTTCAGGCAGTTTGCGAGACGGATTGTCCTCAAGACTTGAAAAACACCGTGACCACTGATAGTCTGCGGCACACTTTTAGATGGGCGTGTAGTTCAGTTGGCTAGAACGTTCGGATCACACCCGAAAGGTCACAGGTTCGAGTCCTGTCACGCCCACCATTTTTCGATGCGGGTACGTGCCTTACGACCGTTGTGGATCTGTCTCCTCGTCGCGCTCGGCCTGCGACTGGCGTTTGCCTTTCTCGCGTTCCCGATCCTGCAGCAGCATTGGTCTCTGCGCGAAGACGGTGACGGCTACGGGTTAATCGCGCAGAGTATTCGCGACAGAAACTACACCGATATCACACGGGGACCGGTCTATCCGATATTTGTCGCGGTGGCTGGTTCGCCGGCTGCTGTGAAATTCCTGCAGGCGCTTCTGGACACAATGACGTGCTGGTTCGTGTTTCTCCTGGCTGGGAGGAGTTGGAAGGCGGCGGCGTTGTGGGCGGTGTATCCGTTTGCGATTTGGCGCGTGGCATTCGTCAATAAAGAAGTGCTGCTGGCACTGCTGATGGCGGCCTATGTATCCGTGCAGTTGCTGGCGTTGCGCCGCGGGAAGCTCTGGCAATGGCTGGCGGCGGGTGGATTGCTCGCGCTGGTGAATCTGTGCAAGCCGACATTTCTAGCATGGCCACTGGTTGTTCTTGCCATCGCGTTGCTGCACGGCGTGCCGCTTTCGCGTGTCGCGGCCCTGGCCGTGGCGATGATCGCTGTCATTGCTCCGTGGACGTGGCGCAACTATGTGGCCACCCATGGCGCATTTCTCCCGGTCGCGACCGAGCAGGGCGGAATGACGACGTTTATCGGGAATTATCAGCCAACGCTCGGTCTCTGGGAAGGTCCCGGGAAATCGCAGTGGACGCTCGCGGTGGCAGAGATTCGATCGCGACATCCCGGTGCATCAGCGGTCGAACTTGATCGGGCTTACTACGCAGCTGCCCTGGAGCAGGTCAAGCGGAATCCCCTCCAGGCAACGGGGATGTTCGTACGCAAGTGTGCGCGGTTCTGGTTCCTGAGTGCGGCGCGACGCGAACAGGCCATCTCGTTCGCGGTTCAGATCGCGTACCTGGCACTTCTGGGCATTGGCTTGTGGCGGCGGTGGCCTTGGGGGGCGGAAACGGTCCTGGTGCTGGCGCTGATTGCGTATGTGATGCTGATTCACGCGTTGAGCTATGCCGATATGCGGTTCAGCCTGCCCGTGATGCCTTTCGTGTGCGCCTGGGCCGGCGCAGTATTTCAGACCAAGTCGCGCAGCACGGACGCGACCGTTTCGGCGGCACGTTGAACCGTGAAATGCTTCTCGACGGTCTCCCGGCCGGCGGCGCCCAACTGTTCGCGCAGGCTCGGGTCGGCGATCAGCGTGCGCAGCCTCGCGGCCCATTCTTCGGTGCTTTTTGCCAGAAAACCATTCACGCCGTGGGCAACGATGTTCGTGTTCGCGCCGACAGGCGACGCGACAACGGGGATGCCGCAGGCCATGTATTGAAGAATCTTCACGCCGCACTTACCACGCTCCCAGGGTGTATCCGGCAATGGCGCGATCCCAATGCCGATCTGCGACAACTCTTCCACTTCCGTTTCCAGCCGCCAGGGATGAAACTCGACCTCGAAACCGAGTCGGGTCGGGTCGCCGGACGCGATGACACGGGGCTTGATGCCGAGTGTTTCAAAGACCGGCTTCAAGGGTCTGAGGTAGGGCAGGGTGGTGCGGCTGCCGATCCAGCCGACCACATTCGACCTGGCACTGCGTGGATAAGCCGCAAGATCAATCGAACTGGGCACAACGGTTACCTTCCGATTGAAGCGGGTGGCATAATCAGCAAGAAAGCTGTTGCCCGTGATAACGGCCGCCGCGCACCGCAGGATATCTTGCACGGCAGACTCGCGGTGCAACGCGCGCAACACTCGCGAGCCGCCGATGCGTGGCAGCCAGATCGCATCATCGAAATCAAAGACGACCGGTTTGCGCGCGGCGATTTTTCGTTCAAAGCCGGAGTGCAATCCCGGGAAGACGCCCTTTTGCACGAACACCGCATCAAAGTCCTCAAGGTGTTGCAAGTCGGTACGACGTCGTCGCCAGGCAGCCGAGAAAGCCGCCCGCCGGGAGCCGCGCCCTGCCGGATCCAGATAGAGGCTGCGATAGAGCGCATCGTCAATCGCGGGTGAGACTTCGCCTGCAATGCCGAGCTTTTGCAGCCACGGCAGCAACTGATAAACGCGATAGCGGCTGGAGGGGCCGAGCGCGCTGGTTTGTGTGAGAAAAAGGACCTTCACAGTTTCCATGAGGACCTGGCGATGGGCCAGTAGTTGCCTTGACCACCGACCACGCGAGCGACTGCGGCAATTTGGACGACGAGCCGCAAGATCGGCAGTTGCCAGGCGGGATAATGTTTGCGATAGAAGGCGAACAGGCTGCGGTAGCGATGGCCAAGGGCATTGCGCGGATCGGCCCTGCTGCTCTCACCGCCGAGATGCGTGACCGTGGGATTCGCGACGAATACGGCACGCCAGCCAGTTTGCCGGAGTCGCAGGCACAAATCCACCTCCTCGAAATAAAGGAAAAACCGCTCGTCGAGAAGGCCAATCTGTTCCAGCATCATGCGGCGCAGGAGCAGGCAGGAACCCATGAGTTGGTCGACGTCGCGGGTTTCATCGTGTTCCCAGCCGTTCATTCGATATTTCGCGAAGCGGCTGTGCGGGAACAAACGGTCCAGCCCCAGTTCGTCGCAGACCAACGCCCCGAGTGTGGGGAAGCGGCGGCAAGATGGCTGCAGCGAGCCGTCCGTGTTGAGCACGCGCGGCCCGCAAGCGCCGATATTTGGCTGGGCTCGCATGATGTCCGTAAGTTTCTGCAAGGTCGCCCGCTCCAGCAGGGTGTCCGGGTTCAGCAGCAGGATGAAATCCGAAGCACACGCCCGGATGCCCTGGTTGCACGCCGCGGCAAAACCGTGGTTCCTGGAGTTCTGGATGCGTTGAACCGTGGGAAAATCACGCGCGACCATCTCGGCCGTGCCATCGGTGGAGGCGTTGTCGACAACGAGGATGGGGGGTGTGTCGCCTTCCGCCGTGAGTGTGAGCAGACACCTCTGTAACGCCTGGCAGCAGTTGTAGCTGACGATGACAATGGTGACGGGCCATGCGGTGGTCATGGTTTCCTTGCGTGCAGGACGCATTCTTCGCCTGAAAAGGAATCCGATGCGTGAGCAAGACGGGCACGCAATTGCCACCAGAGCCCGATGCCTTGGACCAAGAGGCTATTGGGCGGCTGATTGCGCTTTAGGAACAAGCTGCCGGTTGCTACGCTGAAAGCATTGGCCGCGCTCGTTCGGCAATGCACGTCTCGAAACCCAGCACGTTCCGCTGCCTGGCTCAATGTCCTGGGGCAGAACAGATGCAGATGACGAGGAGGATCAAGTGCCCGCCAGCAAACGCCAAAATGACGGTGCAGGAAACTATCCACGTTCGGCGTGACAACCACCAGCTCTCCCCCCGGACGGAGGAGTCGACAACTCACGGTCAACAATTCGACCGGATCAAGGACATGTTCGATCACATGATTCGAGGCCACCGCGTCGAAGCTGTTCTCTGAAAACCCGGCGGATTCGAGTGGAGCCACGACGACGGGCAAATTGTACGTCTTCCGTGCGACTTCCGCCGCGAGCGAATCCACCTCCTGGCCGCAGACGTCCCAACCGCGATCTCGCAACCGCGCCAGCCTCGCGCCCGCGCCGCAACCGACTTCCAGCAGACGACCCGGGGGGGTCTGATCCAAATACAATGATCGTGACTGTTCCCGCTCTCGATCGATCCCCATGAGAGACAACATCGTGCGTAAGGCCACACGTTCGAGTCGGCGGCGCACGCTGGGCGACGACAACTCATCGGTATGCGTGCAATAGTTCTCATACGCTTTCGGCAAGTCCTCCGCTATCGGCATTGGATCGAGCCACCACAAACCACAAGCGGGGTTCACGCAACGCCTGAAGTTCCAGCGGCCCGGCGCCCCAAAAAAACGGTCAGACAAATTCGCGTACATTTCCTCGCCTGCGCTTTCACATAATCGGCAGCGGGTCACGGGACGACTGCGGATTTCCCCGGGTGCGTTCGCAACAGTCATGGTCGTCTGGTTGCACGCTGGCAAAATGGACGATCTCGCATGTTACGGCTCCTTCCGCCAAAACACGCCGGTCCAATCCACATTCTGGAGCGGAGCCCTGACTCCATGTTGCCTTCGAAAATCGTCGATGGCCTGTCGACAGCCCGGAAGCCCGTAATCGTCAATGACGCAAAACCCGCCGACTGATAATTTTGGATACAGATGAGTCAGTACGTCCATGGTCGATTGATACATATCACCGTCCAACCGCATCACCGAGAGTTTCTCGATGGGAGCAGTCGGCAACGTGTCTTTGAACCAGCCTTCCAGAAAGACGACCTGCTTATCCAACAAGCCGTATTTGGCGAAGTTGCGTTCCACTTCCCCCCTGGAAACAGCCAAGTAGGAAACGGTGAATAGTTTATCCGGGCTGTCCTGCGGGTATTTTTCCTTATCCGGTTTGGGCAATCCTTTGAATGAATCCGCCACGAAAACCCGCCTATCCGAAACCCCGTACGCCGTCAGGATGGCTCGCATGAAAATACAGGATCCTCCTCGCCACACGCCCGTTTCAATCAGGTCCCCGGGAATTCTGTCGCGGAGCACGGTTTCAACGCAGAATTGGAGATTGTCCAACCGCTTCAGGCCAATCATGGTATCCGCAAGTACCGGCCAAATCCGCCCTTCCTCCTTCGCATTTTCAGTTGCGGGCCTTCGGGCAATTTCCAATCCCGTACAGCGGGCCAACCATGCTGCGGTATCAATCATGACACGCATGACCAGCGGGTATCTGCGACGGAGATTCAACTCTTCGAGTGGGACCCCCGGATTCTTCCATAGCGAAAAAGACAGCGCCTTTTTCATCAGATCGATATAGCGCTCTCGCAAATCGACCGTGATCGTATCCGTCATGGGTTCTGCTTCTGGCGCCATTAACTCCGGGTGTGTTTTCAATTCTACCCAACAAACCGGGTTGCGTCCAATGTTTTGCAGGCAGGCGCGAACTCGCCCGATTAACAAGACGGATACATCAATCAGGCGTGATGGCGATTCGCAGGCCCAAGCGAGGCTGAATTCCACGCGAACCATCTGCTCGCATGACAGGCAAATAGTTTGATTGACCCGTGTTCGCACCCTTTTGTATGCTGTGTGAACACGAATCGATGACGCGGCGAATTCTATTCCTTTATTTGACGAAGCATTCGGGTCATTACTCGGCCGCGGTCGCGGTCGAGTCCGCCATGCGCGGGCTCGATGCGCCGTTGGAGTCGATGCTGTTGGATTCCTTCAGCCATGCCAATCCTGTCCTCTCGAAAGTGACGCTGCGGGCCTATCTGGCCGCGTTGAAGACGGCGCCGGAAATCTGGGAGTGGATGTACGACAACCCCGAATTCAAGGTGCGCACGGCGAAAATCCGTGAACTGCTCAACCGCGGCAACTCGCGCAAGTTGCAAAAACTCCTGAGGGAATTCTCTCCGGACGCCATCGTATGCACCCAGGCGTTTGCCTGTGGGGTGATGGCCTCGTGGAAGCGGGCTACGGGACTCAAGAGGCCCCTGCTCGTCGGCGTGCTGACCGATTTCGTGGCGCATCGTTACTGGGCCGATCCCAACGTCGATTTGTATGTTGCCCCCAGCGAAGAGACGCGCCAGAAGCTGATCGGGCAGGGCGTGCTTCCCGAGCGGGTGAAGGCCTTCGGCATCCCGACCAACGACCGCTTCCAACGGCCGGTTGACAAGGCCGCGGTGATCAAGAGCCTCGGGCTCAAGCCGGATCTCCCGAAAATCCTCGTCATGGGCGGCAGCCTCGGACTCGGTCCGATGAAATCAGTGATTCGCAAGCTGAACAAGTTGCCGCAGCCGTTCGACATCATTGTCGTCACCGGCAAGAATGAAGAACTTCAGGATCGGTTGGCGCGCAAGGGCCCCAAGCTGCGCCACACGACGAAGATTTTCGGGTTCGTCGAAAACATCAACGAGTTGATGGAAATCGCGGAGATGATCATCACCAAGCCCGGCCGCATCACGACGGCCGAAGCGCTGGTGAAGAGGCTGCCGATGATCATTATCAACCCGATTCCCGGGCAGGAAGCCAAGAATACGGAGTATTTACTTTCCCAAAACGTCGCGGTGGAAGCCCAGGACGCCAACGACGTGATGTTGTTCGTCGATGAATTCCTGCGGGATCCGCGCAAACTCTGGGCCATGCGAGAGGCTGCCGCCGCGCTGGGCCGTCCGCGCGCGTCCGACCGCGCGGCCCAGGAGATTCTGCAGCTTTTGGCGACAAGATCCGCAGTTGCCGCATGAAGTATTATTGGCTCAAGTTTGCCGAAGTGATCGCCCGGCTGCTGCCACGCCGCCTGAGCTACGGCGTCGCCCGCCGGGTGGCGGACCTCTACGTCGTGTTCGACAAACGCGGCCGCCAGTGCGTCATTTCCAACCTCAAGCAAATCCAGGCGAGCAGCGGCGTGGCCCTGTCCCCGCGCGCCCTGCGCTCACTGGCGCGCGAAAATTTCCTGAATTTCGCGAAGTTTGTTGTCGATTTTTTCAAGTTCCTTCGTTTCGACCGTCGGCGCATGGAACGCATTGTCCATTACGGCAATCTACCGGCGGTGCTGGACGGCTTGCTGCAGCACGGCAAGGGGGTCATCTTCGTCAGCGCGCATTTGGGCAACTGGGAGTTGGGGGCGGCAGCGCTGGCGGCGCTGGGCTACAAGTTCAATGCGGTCGCGCTCTGGGTGCCCGACGAGAAGATTAACAGCCTCTACCAGCAGTATCGCATGTCCCGCGGGATCCATCCGATTCCCTTTGGCCGCGCCGCCCGGGAGTGTATCGCCGCGTTGCGACGCAACGAAATCGTGGCCGTGATCGGCGACCGTGATTTTTCGGCGGCGAACCGCACGGTCGAGTTTTTCGGTCGCCCGGCGCGCTTACCCGAGGGCCCTGCCAAGCTCGCGCTGGCGACCGGGGCGCCGTTGTTGCCGACTTTCATGGTTCGGTTGCCCGACGACACGTTCGCGTACATCGTCGATGAACCGATCTGGGCGGACAAATCACGGCAGAGTGTGGACGACATCATGCGGCAGGTTGCCGTGGCGCTGGAGCGCGTTATTCGCCAGTACAGCGAGCAATGGTTCCTCTTCCATGATCTCTGGGACATCGAATCCGACCGCGCGTTGGCCGCCGCCATGGCCTTCGGCACATCGGCGAATGTGACGCCGATTCGCAGCGGACAGGAGAGCCCCGGAAATATCTCGCGGCGACAGGACAACACGGGGGCATGATCCGTCGCGTCATTGCGTTGATCCCCGCCTACAACGAAGCGGCGCGAGTTGGGGAGGTCGTCACCAGGGCAAGCGGGCAGGTGGACGAAATCGTTGTGGTCGATGACGGATCAACTGATGGTACGGCTGCCGCGGCGGAAAAGGCGGGAGCCAAAGTCCTCCGCCACGAGCAGAACCGGGGGAAGGGTGGGGCGATCGCCACGGCGCTCGACTACTTCGGTCGTTCGGACGCCGAGTTCGCCATCCTCCTGGATGCGGACGGCCAGCATGATCCGGCGGAAATCACGAAATTCGTCGAAACGGCCGGACGCGAGCAAGCGGATATCGTCGTGGGCACGCGCATGGGGGACACCAGGGAGATGCCGCTGGTGCGTCGACTCACCAACCAATTCACTTCCTGGGTCACGAGCAAGCTGGCGCGCCAACGAATTCCTGATAGCCAATGCGGCTATCGTTTACTGCGACGCGAAGTCTTGCAGGATTTGCGGCTCTCGACGGCGCGTTTCGAGACCGAGACCGAGATGCTCATCCAGGCAGCGCGCGCCGGCCACAAGATTATCAGTATTCCCATCCGGACCATTTACGAAAGCGGTCGCACCAGCCACATCCACCCGTTTCGCGACACGATCCGATTCTTCAGATTTGTGCGGAAATACTGGAGGACCTGACGACGACCGGGCGAACTTGGTGGGCGGCATGAGGAGCAAGAACACTTGCGGAAATAGTGGAGCGAACTAGACACCCTGCGCCTTCGAGGCGTAGAATTATGTTGGCCACATCAGAGCGACCCTTAGCTCTTGTTGCAAGTGGCGCACGGAAACCAGTAAAGGGCGCGAGGTTTGGCCCACTCGCTTTGCGGGTTGGTGGCCTCGAACTGGGTGCGACTGTAATCGTCCAGTTTGAACCACTGGGCGTGACCATCTACGAACACGAAATTCATGCCTCCCGAGTGTCGCGGCGGAACCAATGGGACCGCGTTTGTTCCGAGGAAAAAGCCGTCCGTGAAAGGGAAGGAACCGTTTTCGCTCTCCGAGAGGAAGATTACCTGAGCTGGAAGCGCCGACTTGCTGCGCGGGTATCTGCGAAAAGCCAATCCATTGTTAACGCGATTCATCGCGTATGAAAAGTAGGGCGCACTCGAGCCAGGCGTATAAGTAATATTCGGGGCGCTTGGGCAAATGTGGATCGACCTCTTTCCCGGGAGAGGAATGTTCGGCGGTGACGATGTGTACAAGTCTACTAGAGGCGGTTGGTTCATGTAGTGCGGGAGAATATTAAACCATGCACCGTAATTGGAGGGGGTGTCGATACCACTGCCGGAGCCCTGACCCTGGACCGGCAGGTAGTCGTGATTGTCGTTGGCGTACATCCCCATGGCCAATCCCCATTGACGCATATTGTTCAGGCACTGCGCCGCCTGAAGCGTCTGCTTGGAACTGTCCAATGAGGCGAATAGGAGTGTTCCCACCATGGCGATGATGGGGAGCAACACCAGCAGTTCTGTCAGCGTAAATGCATCGCGTCGTTTCAATAGATCAAACCTTCGACGTTAGATTCCTCAGAGCTTATTGCAAGTGTCGGGGTCGCCGCACGGAAACCAGTAAAGTGCGCGTGGTATGCGCCACTCCCAATCCGCGTTGTTAGCCTCAGTTTTGGTGCGGCTGTAATCGTCCAGTTTGTACCATTGGGCATGACCGTCCACGAATACGAAATTCATGCCTCCCGAGTGTCGCGGCGGAACTGGTATGGGCGGTAACTTCCCAATGAAGTAGCCGTCAGTGAACGGAAAGGAATCGTTTTCGCTCTCCGAGAAAAGGATGACCTGACCTGGAAGCGCTGCCTTGCTGCGGGTATAAACCTTGCCCGCCAATCCGGTCAGCACGCGGTTCATCGCATAGCCAAACCATGGGTTCGATGCGGTCGCCGGAGGGATCCAATTCGACGCCGGAGTTGTTACACTGGGGCAGACGTAGATCGACCTCTGCCCTGGCAGGGGAATGTTCGGCGGGGACGAATCGTATAGGTCCTTCAGGGGCGTTTGGTTGATGTAATGAGGGAGGACATTGTACCAAGCGACCAAGTTGAAACCGCTGTCGATGCCGCCGACCGATGCCCCCTCATACGGCATGTAGTCGTGATAGTCGTTGCAGTACATCCCCATGGCCAATCCCCATTGGCGCATGTTGCTCAGGCATTGCGCTGCCTGAAGCGTCTGCTTGGAGCTGTCCAATGAGGCCAACAGAAGCCCTCCCAATAGGGCGGCGATGGGGAGCAACACCAGTAATTCTGTCAGCGTAAACGCGTCGCGTCGTTTCATGGGGGCACCACCAGCCGGACCCGGTAAAACCGCTGGGTCAGCGCCGCGACGCCGGGATCGGTTATGTTTGTTATTCCGCCTGAGGCGGTAAAGCTGAACAGAGGAGTCCAGCTCTGGCTCACCAGATTGCTGGTGAACTCGACCACCTGTGTGAGAGTACTGATGGTCGTGAAGTCGATCCTCACGTCCGGGCCAACCCGGGATATCGAGACAATTTGCGGAAGGTTGTCGGCGGTCAGCACCACCCCGTTGTTGACGAAGCCGGCAAGGAAATTGGTGTGGCCGTCGATAACATTAATCACGCCGTTGTTGACCACGGGACCAGAGGATTCCAGCACACTACCGTTGATGGCTTTCCAGGAGCCGTTGTTGGTGACGGCGCCGGTAAAGGTCAGCGTTCCGCCGCAATCGGCCAGCACCGTGCCGCCCGGGTCCACGAGCACGTTGCCGTTGACCGTGCCACAGCCGCTGAGCGTGCCGTTGTTGCGGATGCGCAGGCCATTCGCGAACGAGTGAATCCCGCCAAGCAGGTGATAGGTTGCCGCTCCGACGCCGTCTCCGACGACGAATGTCTGCGTGTTGCTGACCGTGGTGGATTTCGTGTTGAACGCACCCGAGATGAACATGAATACGCTATTGGTGCCATTGACCACCAATAGTTGGTCAACGGTCGCGGCGCCGCCGCTTTGAGTAAATGTGCCTTGACCCTCTCGTCCGACGACAAGTTGCCCTGTCCCAGTTTGGCTGGTAACGCTGAG
>JBGOTY010000034.1:0-16732 GCA_041476745.1 Verrucomicrobiia bacterium
CACCCCAGAGCCGGTCGCGCCTTTGGTCAAATACGGAAGCTCCTCCGTCGTCCACGCGGTGCCGGCGATGTCGAGATGCGCCCATGAGGTATCACCGACGTATTTCGCGAGAAACGCGGCGGCGGTGATCGCCCCGCCGTAACGGCCACCCGTGTTCTTGATGTCGGCCACGTCGCTCTTGATCTTGTCCTTGTATTCCTGCCAGAGCGGCAACGGCCAGACGCGGTCTCCCGTGCGGTGGGCCGACGCGCGAATCTTCCCTTGCAGCGCTTCGTCGTTGCCCATCAAGCCGGCGGCGACGGTGCCCAAAGCGACGACGCAGGCGCCGGTAAGCGTGGCGAAATCGATGATCGTCTTCGCGCCGCGTTCCCGCGCGTAGACCAGCGCGTCGCCGAGCACGATGCGGCCTTCCGCGTCCGTGTTGAGGACTTCGATGGTCACGCCGCGCTTGTCCCTGCCGCGATAGCTGGTCACGATGTCGCCCGGCCGGTAACTCGTCGAACTGGGCATATTCTCCGCGGAAGAAATGACGCCGATTATGTGGACCGGTAGTTTCAACCGGGCGACGGCCTTGAGGATCGCGAGCACAGCCACACCGCCGCACTTGTCGAACTTCATCTCGTCCATCTTGTCCGACGGTTTGATCGAGATGCCACCGGAGTCGAAGGTGATCGCCTTGCCGACGAGGGCGATGGCGGGAGGTGGAACAGCCGCCGTCCCGGCGACCCGTTCGGTTCCCAAGCCGTTGTATTCCAGGGCAATCAAGTGCGGTTCATTCGTGCTGCCGCCGCCGACCGCGAGCAACCCACCGAAGCCGCCTTTCTCCAATTCCTTTTTCGCGAGGACCGTGCAGGCCAGGCCCGATTCCTTGGCGAGCGCGCGGGCATAATCGGCTAGCACGCGCGGCGTCACCACGTTGCCGGGCAGGTTCCCGATTTCGCGGGCATAGTTCGTGGCTTCCGCAACAATCTGCCCGTCGGCGACGATACGCTTTGCCACCTTCAGATCGGCACGCGCGGGGATGCAAACCGTAAGCGAGTTCAAGTCGGTCGCGTCATTGTCATCCTGCGGCTTGAACTGGCGGAACTTGTACGTCGCAAGGATCGCCGCTTCCACAATGGCGGTCAGAGAGTCATCGCCTAAGTCATCACGCACCTGCACGGCGGCGCGTTCGATGCCGGAGTCGCGGAGCTTTCTGGCCGCAAGCCCCATTGCCCGCCGCATGGTTTCGATGGTGAAACCGTCTCGTTCGCCGAGGCCGACCAGCAGAATGCGTTGTGGCGCCAGTTTGCCCGCTGGGTGAAGGAGAAAAAGTTGCTTCTCCGCGCCGCGAAATTCCTTGGGACCGACCCGGCGGAGCAGGTTGCGGAAAGCCGCGGGTCCGTCGAGGCGTTCCTTCTCGAAGCCAAAGAGAACGGCAGCGGGTTGTCTTTGGGAGAGCGCGGTGGAAGTCGTCAGAGAAAAGTTCATGATGGTTGGCGGATTATAGCAGCGAGCAGGGGCGCGTCAACGGTGGCGCAGGCACGCTCTGACAGGGTCTTGACCGGCCGATTTTGGGCACCCAATGCGAAGAACTGGCACTTTTGCAAACGGTTGGACTGGAAGGCGTGCAATCCACCCGATAGCCTTTTCCGTGGCAAGTTTCGTGCTTCCTGAAGGTTACAGAGACGCGGGACATCGGTTGCCAGCGAACTCCCGAGGGATCGCGCAACTGCAGACATGAGCGACAATCTAGTAACGGACGTCATAGCGTTGGTAAATGAGGCCTTTCCAGCGGATGGCTTGAAAGTGGGCCTTGTTCTGGCTTTGTTCAGCGCGTGGGCGGTCATCGGCCTGTTTATTTACCTCAATCTGCACGCCCAGAAATCCAGTTTCCGTTTTTGGGTCGTGGCTTTGCTGTATTATTCCCTGTACCTCGCGACTTCGTTCTGGTTGTGGGAATGGTTGGATTCGCCTCTGGTCGTGGCCTTGCGTTGCGCCAGCATTGGCACAAGCGCGTTCTGCCTGTTTTGGGGCAGTTGCCAATTGATCGGTCAGGGGCGGAACAATCGCGAACTCGGGGTGGCGCTGGCGGTGACACTCGTCTGGACCTGTGTCGCTGCCCACCAACTGACAAATCGTCTCTGGTCGACGATTCCCATGTTTCTGCTGCTGGCGCTCGCGAGCGGGTACACGGGTGTGGTCTGCCGACAACATTACCAACGCGGCGCGAATGTATTGGCGACCGGTTTCTGGCTGTGGCCATTGCCCTTGTTGACCTTCCCCCTCCAGAGTTTCATTCTGCCGGGTTTGATGACGGCGGGCTGTCTCGGGTCGGCCGTACCCATGGTGTGTATCGCGGTGGGGATCCTCATCCTGACGTTGGAGGAAGCGCGGGAGCACAATGAGACGTTGACCGTGGAGATCAACAAAGGCGCCGCGCGTCGTCGGCTGCTCGAGCAGGAGATCAGCATATCCGAGCAGAAGTACCGCGTGCTTTTCGATTCGGCCAGTGATGCGATCTTTCTGGTGGATCTTGCGGGCCTCGCGATCCTGGAAGCCAATCCCGCCGCGGCGGAATTGGCAGGACGCGACGCCGACAAGCTCGCCGGACGCCCGCTCCAGGATCTTTGCCCGAAACTCGGGGAGAGCAGCGCGAGCTTGCTGGAGAATAAAAAAACCGTTGAGGGATTGTTCGACAACACAGGCGAGTTTCATCTTATGCGGGGGCAGGGCGAGCAAATGCTCTGTGAAGGCAGCGCCACCCTTGTGGATTATCACCAGCGGCCCGTGATGCAAATGAACGCACGCGAAATCACCGGGCGCAAGAAAATGGAGCAGCAGTTGCGTCAGGCGGAAAAACTTTCGGCGCTTGGGAAACTGGTCGCCGGAGTCGCGCACGAATTGAACAACCCGCTCGCCGTCGTGATGGGTTACGCGCAGATCCTGTCCAAACACAAGGCGCTCGACGAGAAGGTGGCCAAGGATTTGCTGAAGATCCTTCACGAGAGCGAGCGCGCCGCAAAAATCGTCCGCAACCTGCTGACTTTTGCGCGTCCGCATGAACCGCACTGGGCCGTGGTCGATGTGAATCGCCTTGTCGACGGGGCTCTGGAAACGCGTGAAATCCAGGTTCAGAGCGCGAATGTCCAGGTGCAACGGCGACTGGCGCCTGACCTGCCGGCGACGAAAGCGGATGCGGACCAGATTGAGCAGGTGCTGGCAAACCTGATAACGAATGCGATCCAGGCGCTGGATAACCATCTCGGCAAACGCGTGGTCGAAGTGACGACCGAGAAGTGCGGCGACAAGATTCGCATTGTCGTCGCCGATAGCGGTCCCGGCATTCCCCTGCAGATTCTCGACCGGATTTTCGACCCGTTTTTCACGACCAAGGGGCCGGGCAAGGGGACCGGCTTGGGCCTGTCGATCTGCTATAGCATCATGGAAGAGCATAAGGGCAAGATCTGGGTCGAGAGCGAAGTCGGCAAAGGCGCTCGCTTCATCGCCGAGTTGCCCGTGGTGATCTGCCAGGACTCGGCGAACGAAGGACACGGCGCGGGGAACGAGCGTGAGTTGGATCCAGAGGCGCCGCAGCGTCGGCTCCTCATTGTCGACGATGAGCCAGGCATTGTTGACGTGTTGCAGGAGGTGCTCCGCAGCAGCGGATACCGCATCGATACTGCGTCCAATGGCGCCAAAGCCCTCAACCGCATCGCGTCGCAGGATTACGACCTCATTATCTCCGACCTCTGCATGCCCGAAATGAGCGGCGAAAAACTTCACGCTGCCATCCGGGAACACTATCCACACCTGCTCGATCGCATCATTTTCCTTACCGGCGACACGGTGAGCCCAGGGACACGGAATTTTCTTGAGCAAACCGGGGCGCGCTGGCTCAGTAAGCCATTCAACATCTGTGAGATTGAGCGGGTAGTGAGTAGTTGCGTGCGGTCTGAACCCGTTATCGCCGCCGCCCGCCAAAACGAGACCCAGCAAATCCCGGCCACCGCCTAACGAAGAATCTGGCAGCGCCTCGATTTTTCAGTCGTTCACTCGCCGACATCCCGTTTGCCCCGAAGCCGAGCACAGCATTAGCGGAGCAGAGCCGAGTCTGCGGCAAACGAACCCAAATGGAAGACCCGCTGTCCTGCTTCGTTTCCCATTAAGTCCCTTGGGTTCTGCATCCGGCCCCGCCGGCGGGCACAACCGCTTGCCACTGACGCCGCCAAGCTCGCCAAATTACGCCGCCGCCGCAATTTTCACGGCTTGCTTCGACGAAGGCAGCCCGGTATCATCTTGCGCTACCGCTATGCCGAGGGCTCTGATCACTGGTATCGCCGGACAGGATGGATCGTACTTGGCCGAATTCCTTTTGGCCAAAGGCTACGAGGTCGCCGGCATCATTCGGCGGGCGCGCACGGAGCGGCATGAGCGCATCGCGCACATCCAGGACCGGCTGCAGCTCCACGAAGGCGACGTGCTCGACCAGATTTCGCTGACGGGTGTGCTGCAGAAGTTCCAGCCCGATGAGGTTTACAACCTGGCTTCCCTTTCCTCCGTGTTTCGCAGTTGGTCCGAGCCGATCCTCACGGGAGAAATCAACGCGCTCGGGGTCAGCCGGGTGTTGGAGGCGATCCGCAGCACCAACCCCAAAATCAAATTCTACCAGGCCTCCAGCAGCGAGATGTTCGGCAAGGTCCGCGAATCTCCCCAAAACGAACTGACCCCGTTTTATCCGCGCAGCCCGTATGGCGTCTCGAAAACGTATGGCCACTTCGTCACGGTGAACTATCGGGAAAGTTACGGCATGTTCGCCGCCTCGGGCATCCTCTTCAACCACGAATCCCCGCGTCGCGGCCTCGATTTTGTCACGCGCAAGATTACCCACGGTGCCGCCTCCATCGCGGCCGGACGCAGCCAGACGCTTGTGCTCGGGAATCTGGACGTGGAACGCGACTGGGGGTTTGCGGGCGATTACGTCGAGGCGATGTGGTTGATGCTCCAGCAGTCCGTGCCGGAAGATTTTGTGATCGGCCAGGGTAAATCGCATAGTTTGCGCGATTTCCTGCGGGAGGCCTTCGAACACGTGGGCTTGAATTGGGAGAAGTTTGTCCACATCGACCCGAAATTGATGCGCCTCGCCGAAGTCGAGCACGTGGTGGCCGACTCCGCGAAGGCGCACGCCAAACTCGGTTGGAAACCGCACACCAGTTTCCGCGAACTGGTGGGAATGATGGTCGACTCCGATGTGGCACTACTAAAGGCCCAGGCGTCCGCCAGGTGAGAGCCTCCCGCACGGTCACCGTCCATCACCTCGACTCATCGCCATGCGCATTCTAGTCATCAACCACCGCGACAGCAAAAACCCGCGCGCGGGTGGCTTGGAGGAATTGGTCCAGCAAACCGCCAAATACTGGGTCGCTTGGGGACATCCGGTGGATTTGTTGTGCGCGGGCTATGCCGGGGCGCCGCGAGACGAGACGATTGATGGCGTCCACGTGATTCGCGGCCCAAACGAGTACGTTTTCAATTGGTGGGCACCCTTGAAAGCCCGGACTCTCGGGCCGCGCCAGTACGATGTCATTCTCGAATACATCAGCAAGGTGCCGTGCTTCACCCCGGCTTTCATCCGGTCCACGCCCACGGCCGTCATGATCCCGCATCTGTTCGGCAAGACGGCGTTTGCCGAGTTGCCATGGTTGATGGCCGCTTACGCCTATGCCCTCGAGCAGCCGATCCCCTGGGTGTACCGCCAGTGCCTGTTTTGGGCGCTCTCAAAAACCACTGCCGAGGATTTGCTGGGACGCGGCATTCCCCAGGAACGCATCGAGGTCATTTATCCGGGCTTCAACGAGGACTTGCTCAAATCGGATCCGCTGGTGCAGAAGACGGAGTCTCCCAGCTTGATTTACATTGGCCGCCTGAAACGGTACAAGCGAGTGGACCTGATCATCAGCGCGACGGCAAAGTTGCGGACGCAGTTCCCGGACATTCACCTGTTCATCGTGGGCACGGGCGACTACGAGAAGGAGTTGCGTAGCCAGGTGGCCTCCCTGGGGGCGGAGAAATCTGTCGAGTTTTGCGGATTTGTGAGCGAAGCGCGCAAGAAGGAACTCATGCAGATGGCCTGGATTGGCGCCCAGACGTCGACCATTGAAGGCTGGGGTTTGGGTGTCATTGAAGCCGCGGCCTGCGGTACGCCGACGGTGGCCAGCGATTCGCCCGGTTTGCGGGAGTCGGTCCGGGACGGTGAGACGGGAATCCTCGTGCCCCACGGCGACGTCGAGGCCCTGCAGAACAAAATGTCCTGTTTGCTCGCGGACACGACGTTGCGCGAGACGCTGGGTATGGCGGCCCGGGCCTGGGCCAGGCAATTCTCGTGGAAGGAAATGGCGCACCATTCGCTGCAGTTTCTGGAAAGGGCCACGGCCAAATCAAAATGAAGTCGCGCCCTGGACTTTGGATCACTCTCGCCGTCGCGCTCGCGTACGTGGCCTACCTCGGCGCGCATTGGTTGCCGCTGGGGATGAGCGACCAGGAGTTGAGCGCCTCCGCTTCCCGCGTCTGGGACATCAAGCAGCAAATCACCCAGCATCATGCTCTGCCATGGTGGACGCCCTGGTTCATGAGCGGATCAAGCTACGGACTCAACCACGCCCGCGGCTTCTATCTCATCCCGTGGATCGCATTCTCGACCGTCACCGATCTCATGACCGCGGGCAAACTCACGGCGCTGCTGGCAATCCTGGCGGGTGCCGTCGCCATGTACTTTTGCGCGCGGCATTTCATGAAAAACGAATGGGCCGCGGTCCTCGCCGCCCTCGCTTTCATGCTGCATCCCGAACAGATCATCCGCGCGGCGGGCCACGAGCATACCACCATCGTTCTGTTCTTCCCGTTTATCCCGCTGCTGTGGCTGACGCTGTCACGCGCGCTCGCGGCGAACACGTTTCGCGACACGTCCCTCTGCGCGCTCGTGGCAGTGCTCGCGTGGTGGACCGATAACAAACAGGCCTTCATCAACTTTCTCTTCCTCTTCTCCTACGCGCTTTACTGGCTGTGGCCGCGCCGCAAACAATGGCAGCCGACCGCCCGGACCTGCGGCTTGCTTGCGGCGCTCGGCCTTGCGCTGGGCGCGTGGGTGCTGGCGCCGGGTTTCGTCGAATCGGGAGACGTGAAGTTGTTCGTTGGCGATCCGCTGGCGGCATGGCAGAAGACGTATTCGTTCAAGAGCCTGCTCGGGTTGGTGGACCGCGATGGTGCGTTCACGAGCAACACGGTGAGCGTCGTACTGGCGCGCGCCAACAGCAGGGGCGTCAGGAGCCAGGCGGAGTATGACCAGGTGCTGCGGACAGTGTCGCTCAGCAACGATTCCCCGGAAAAATATATGGGACTCGTCCTGCTGCTCGTGATTGTGGTGACCGTGCTCTGGAACAAGCGGCGGGTTGATCGCCGGGCGTTTTGGTTCTTCGTCGCGGCGCTGCTGGCGAGCGTTATGTTTGCCACGGGACTCAACAGCGTCTGGACAGCAAACTGGTTAACTTGGGATGCGCTTTCGACGCAGCAGTTTTCTGGGACCGCGCTGGCGTGGCTGCTGGTAGCCGTGGCGTTTCTGGTGTTCTTCTACCGGCAGAAGCTGACAACAACGCGGAAAGCGGTGACGGCAGGCCTGGCTCTCGCGGTTTTCCTTTTTCTACCGGGTTTCAAGCTGTTGGCGGAACTGCCCTACTTCAGCGATATTCGCGCATCGTTTGTGTTCTACGACAGCCCCGCGATGTTCTGGGGAGCGATGCTGATGGGATTCTTCGTCACTGATGTGCTGATTGCGGGAAAATGGCGCGCGCACGTTCCAAAGATTGTGGCCAGCCTCGGCGTGCTGATGCTTCTCGACTACTGGCCGTACCAGAAGCCGGTGAGAGACAACGGAGTGCCGGCCCGCACCTTGGAAAACCTGCAGGCCGCGTACAAGTCGCTGTTGCCAGACAAGGACTGGGTAAAGACCTACGCGTTTTCCGGTCGATACTTTCATTTGCTGGGCCCGATGTGGGGTGGAAAACCGCAGGTGTGGGAAGCCTTTTACAACTGGATGGCCCCGTTGGGCATCGGGCTTCTGCACCAGCAGGCGTTCAGTTCGTGGGAGAATCAGCGTGCCTTCCTGAACCTTCTGGGTGCGCGCTACGTTGTCTTCGATAAATCAGACCCGGGCAACGCCCAGCAGAAAGGACCGCAGCAAATTCTCACTGCCTATCGGCAGACCTTCCCCGTGTTCGTGGAGAACGAGGATTTCGTCGTGTTCCGCAACGACACGGCACGGCCTTACCTCACGGCGTTTGGGCGGGCGTGTCTCTACGCGGGGGACATCCGTAAATCCGCGGCGCTGGCCCTCGCGCTTTCCGCAAAGAACTGGCCGCTGGTGCAGGCGAAAGTGCCGAGCGTCAGTGAGGTGCCGAACGCGATCCTGCAAAAATACGAGAAAACTTACGGAGAAGATAGTCCTCCGTTTCCACCCCTCAATGAGGCCGTTCCCGTGCCCTTGAGCGACGTCCAACTGACGAGGGAGAATGCGCAGTTGGTTCACATCCATCTGACCACGCCGTCAACCTGTGTCGCCGTTATCGCGGAGAGCTATTACCCGTTTTGGCGCGCGGAAGTGGACGGCCAGCCGGCGGAAGTACTACAGGTCAGTTGTGGCTTGATGGGGTTGGAGTTGCCCGCTGGTGGCCACACGATTGCTCTGCGCTACCAACCGCCGCGTGTTTATATGTTGGCTGGAGCGGTGAGCCTCGCGACTCTTATCGTCGGGATCGGTTTTGCGGTTCTTGGCGGTAAACGCTCGGTCCGTTAGCGGCTCTTCCACCATTCGATGGTCTGGCGCAATCCCTCGTCGAGGTTGTACTGTGGCTTCCAGCCCGTGCCTTCGCGAAGCTTGCTGTTGTCGGCGAGCAGGTAGATCGGTTCGCTGGCCGCATAGGGGAGGGCGCCGAGCTTGAGCAAATCGACGCGATCGAGTGCTTCGCCGATCTTCAAGGCAATCTCGCGCACGGTGACGGGGACTCCGCTGGCGATGTTGACGGCCCCCGTGAGCTGGCTCCCTGCAACGGCGCAGATCGCGCTGGCCACGTCTTCAATGTGCAGGTAATCACGCACGCGTTCACCCGGGACCAGCTTGATCTCCTGGCCGCGAAGCAGGGAGTTGATGACGGCGGGTACAAGCCGCCGCTGATCCTCATCCGGCCCGTAGAGATAGAAGGGGCGTAGCCAGGCGAGCTCGATGTCGATGGACTGGAGCGCCTCAAAGAGTTCCAGTTTGGCTTGCCCGTAAGCCGTGGACGGTTTGGTGGGGCTCGATTCATGTTGCGGTAAATCACTGGGGGCATACTCAAAAGAAGTTCCGGTCGCGACGAAGCGCCGACAGCCTCCATCACGGAGGGTGCTGGCCAGGCGTAGACTCGCCGCGACCCAATCTTTCTTCTGTGGCTGGTGAAGGTACTTGCCCGGCTCGACGAACCATGCGAGGTGGAGGCCAAGGTCGAAAGCCGAGGGCTGGAGGACGAAGGCTGAATTGAGAAGATCGCCTTTGATCAGGTGCAGCGACGAAGGAAGGTTCTCGATGCGTCCAAGGTTTGACTGCTCGCGGACCAGGGCGTGGACTTCGTGGCCTTCGCGTACGAGCGCGCGCGCGACGTGCGAGCCAATGAACCCGGTGGCGCCTGTCAGCAGGATTCTCACAACCGCGTGCCGTACTGCGCGGCGTAGTATTTCTTAAAGTCGCCGCTCTTGATCTTGCGCCACCACGACTCGTTCTGGACGTACCAGTCAATCGTCGCGTCGAGCGCGCTCGGAAAGTCGCGTTGCGGTCGCCAGCCGAGCGCGGCGAGAGTGCCGGTGTCCAGCGAATAACGACGGTCGTGGCCGGGTCGGTCTTTGACCAACTGGACGAGTGATTCGGGCTTGCCAAGTTTACGAACAATGCGGCGGGCGATCTCGATGTTCTCCACTTCGTTACCGCCGCCGATGTTGTAGGTTTCACCGGATTTGCCGTGGGCGATGAGAAAATCGATCGCCGCGCAGTGGTCCTCGACGTAAATCCAGTCGCGCACGTTTCGCCCATCCCCATAGAGCGGGAGCGGCTGGTCTTCGAGCGCGTTGGTGATGAACAACGGGATGAATTTCTCGGGGTACTGGTTGGGGCCAAAGTTATTCGAGCAGCGGGTGACGATGACGGGTACGTTGTGTGTCGTGAAATAAGCGAAGGCGAGGCGGTCCGCGCCGGCTTTGCTGGCGGAGTAGGGATTGCGCGGGTTCAGGGCCGAGTTTTCGGTGAAGCTGCCGCTGGCGATGCTGCCGTAAACCTCGTCCGTGGAAATCTGGATGAATTTCTTCACCCCAAACTCGCGCGCGGCTTCCAAAAGCGTGAAAGCGCCGAGGACATCGGTCTTGATGAAATCGTCAGCCCAGAGGATTGAGCGGTCGACGTGCGTTTCCGCGGCGAAGTTGACGACGATGTCGATGCCCTGGCTCCAGAGCCGCGCAACGATCTCGTGGTCGGCAATGTCACCTTTCACGAACTGGTGGCGCGTGGCGTCAGCAAGATTTGTGAGGTTTTCAAGATTGCCCGCGTAGCTGAGCTTATCGAGATTGACAATCTGCCAGTCAGGGTGGGTCCGCAGCGCAAACTTGACGAAGTGCGAACCGATAAAACCCGCGCCACCGGTCACGAGCACTCGCGTCACAACGCAATCCCCTGTTGGCGCGCGACTTGCACCCCGGTCTCCAACAGCTTCTGGTGCGAGGCGCCGGCGTCCGCCCACCAACCGTCGAGAATGTCGTAGTGGAGTTGGCCGCGACGCAGATAGGCGTTATTGACATCCGTGATTTCCAGTTCGCCGCGGCCGGACGGTTTCAACGTGCGGATGATGTCAAACACATTGGCATCGTACATGTAGATGCCGATGACGGCGTAATTGGATCTGGGTCGCGCAGGCTTTTCAACAATACGGACGATGCGATCCCCGCGTAAATCAGCGACGCCGTAGGCGCGCGGGTTGGTCACTTCCTTCAAGTAAACACGCGCCCCGCGCTTCTGTTTGCGGAACGCCGCGACGCCGCGACGAATGTTTTTCTCGATGACATTGTCGCCCAGCATCACGACCAGCTTTTCACCGGCGGCGAAGTGCTCGGCCAGCCGCAAGGCGTCGGCGATGCCCCCTTCGCCCTCCTGGTAAGTGTAGTTGATGTGGGGCAGGTTGAACGCGCTGCCGTTGCCAAGCAGCCGCAGGAAATCGCCCGCGTTGTTGCCGCCGGTGACGATAAGCAAGTCGCGCACACCCGCGTCCACCAACGTCTGGATCGGGTAAAAAATCATCGGCTTGTTATAAAGCGGCAGGAGATGCTTGTTGGTGATCTTGGTGAGCGGGTGCAGCCGCGTACCCAGTCCCCCGGCCAAAATGACACCCTTCATCGGTTCTCCTTGATCGTCAGCGCGCGCAGACTCATTGTCATGGGCGGCAAGACTAGCGAAGCGCCTCGGGGAAGTCAACCGCAGGCACCGCCTTGCGCATCGCCTGAATCTGCTCAAGCCGCGACAGTTTGAAAGTCTGCGGGCGGCGCCACACGCGGCTGTCGCGGTCAATGCCCCCCGACCGTTGAACGGCTCTTTTCGGTGACCATGACGACATAGGTGAACGCGTCGCGCGGGCCAAAGTGAGTTCTCTTCACCGTCAGGTCGGCCGGGGATGCCAATTGTTGGGCCCATGGTTTGGAAGAGAATCGGCTCACCTCGTCCGGATAGAGAATGAGTGGTTGCTTGCGGAACTTGTTCACCACCCCGAGAAAAGAGGTCAGCACGATTACCGACAGCCCGTACTTAGGCGGCCAGAAGATGAGACATTGGCCGCCCGGTTTGAGCACGCGCGCCAGCGCCTGGAAAATTCTTACGATCTCGGGCTCGTAGAAGTGCTCCATCACACCGAGATTCCAAAGCCCGTCAATCGCGCCGGTTTTGAGCGGTGGATGGTAGATATCCCCACACACGAAAGAGACATTCTTCAGTTTGGATTTTTGACGCGCAATCTTCAGCGCCTCCGGCGAGATGTCCATCATTAGAAACCTGGCTTGATGGAAGCCGATGCGGTTGTCGGATTCGCTGCTGCCACAACCAGCGTGCAGATAGACCCGGCCCGGTTCGTCGCGGAAATACTTGTGAAAGTAGTGTTTGACTGTTGGCGAGATGATGAACCGCCGGTAGAACTTGGCAATGATCTCAAACAAGCCCTTGCTTTTGGCGCTATCGACCCAGTATTGATCCCATTTCTTACCGCGAACTTCAGGCATTGGCCACCTCTGCTTGCTTGAGTTTGCGCAACTCGTTCTTGTAGTGGAACGATCGGGAGTACAATTCAATCAACCGTCGCAGGCTGGCCAGGACATCACTCAGGCGCATTTTGGATTGTCCATGGGTGCGGATCGGCAGTGAAATGGGGATTTCCTTGACGCGGACGCCACTCAGACAAAGGACATAGAGACTTTCAAAGAAAAACGAGTAGCCTTGGGACTCAACGAGCTTGAAAACGCCGGGGTTGATCCGGTCCAGCCGGTAAAGACGGAACGCGCCCGTTGCGTCATAGGGGACGCGGAGAACGTGACGGGTCAGGAAGTGGCCGAGATGCGTGAGAAATTTGCGGAACACGTTCCATTCCGTCAGGCTGTCCTCGCGCATGAATCGGGAGCCCAATACCACATCAAAATCATCGGCATGTTCCAGGAACTGCGGAAGGTGATCGGGCGGATGTGTCAGGTCGCAGTCCATGCTGATCAAGACCGGGTACCCTTTCTCATAAGCCCAGCGGATGGCTTCCAGATGCGCGCTGCCGATCCCAAGTTTGCCACTGCGGTGGATGACGGAAACGCGTCCATCCCGCGCGGCAATGGTATCCAGGATCTGGCCGGTGCCATCTGGTGAATTGTCGTCAAGAAACAATAGATCAAGGTCGAGGTTCAGGGCCTTGATCAGCCCGTAGATGCGTTGGACGTTCTCGCGTTCGTTGTACGTCGGGATGAACAGCAACGGTTTCATTTCTCGGCGTGTGTCTCCTGTTCCGCGGTTACCATCATCCGGACCAGGGTTTGAAAATCCGTCTGCGGTCGCCAGCCCGTCGATTGCTGCAACTTCGTGTTGTTGCCAAACAGGCTGATCCGATTCGTCCGCCGCAGTAATGCGGGGTCGACCATTACGTGTTGTTGCAAATCGAGCCCCATCAGGCGGAACGCCTCTTCCGCAAAATCACGGACCCGGTGTTGCTGCCCGCTGGAAATCACGAAGTCCCCAGGCGCTGGCAATTGCAAGATCCGGTACATCGCGTCCGCGTAGTCGCCGGCAAAGCCCCAATCGATTTCCGCATCCAGATCACCAAGCACCAGCTTGTCTTGTCGATGTTGCTGGATCGCCACTCCGGCGGCAACGATCTTCTTGGAAACGAAATTGGCGGAGCGCAAGGGAGATTCATGATTATAGAGAATACCGGCGCAGGCGAAGAGTTTGTGTTGGCGACGGTAGTACTGACAAAGCTGCAGGCCCGCCAGTTTGGTGATGCCGTAGATTCCATCCGGATTCATCGGGGTCGTCTCATCCTGGACGGGAGTGGGAGGGGATCCAAAAACATGGCAGGAAGCGGCAAAAAACAGCCGGGCCTTCGGGCAATGCCGCGTCATTCCCTCGAGAAGATTGGCCGTCGCCAGCGTGTGGACTTCGTTGCTTCGGCGAAAGACGTCCAGGTCATCCGTTAATTTTTCCTGCGACGAATGATGGACCGCGGCGAGATGGTAGATTTCATCGGGCTGGCTCTCCTTGAGAAACGCAAAGACCCGGGCGGGAACGGTAATGTCGACGGGACTTGACCCTCGATTGACCCCGATGACCTTGTACCCGAGCTGCTGCAGGTGCTTCGACAGATAGACGCCATCCTGTCCGGCGCTGCCGGTGATCACGGCGGTCTTCATGAGCTGACGATTTCGACCTTCGGCAACGGGAACAGCAGCTTTCCGCCGCCTTTCAGGAAAGCACTTTCACGGTTGACGAATTCCGGTCGGAAATGCCACGGCAACGCGAGAAAGTAATTGGGGTGACGGTCGCGGGCTTGTTGTTCGGAGATGATTGGGAGCAGAGTCCCCGGGGTGAAACAGCCGTATTTTTCCGGATTGCGTTCCGCAATGGCCGGTATATCGCGCTCGGTGAACCCGCAAAATTGCAGGATGACATTCCCCTTCGTCGAGGCGCCGTAGCCAAGGATGCTTTCCCCCCGCTTTTGAATGTCGCGAATGGTTTGCATCAGTTCATCACGGTGCCGGAAGACCCGTTCCTTAAACATCCGATACGGCTGCAGTGTGTGCAGGCCGCTTTCCTTTTCCTGCTGAAGGAGTTTCTCCCAATGATTGTGCACCGGTTGGTAGGAGGAGTGCTGATGCGCCACGGTCACCCGAAAGCTGCCGCCGTTGACGTCGTTGACCTCCACGTCCAAAATCTTAAAACCAACCCGGTCGGTGATCCATTTGATCTGCCGCAAACCGTAATATTCGAGATGTTCGTGGCAAACGGTGTCGTAGGCGTTGCGCTCCAGCATCAGCGGCATGTAGCTTTGCTCGAACACCCAAACGCCGTCCTCGGCCAAAATCGCCTTGATTTCTTCGACGAACCGCAAGGGTGATTCCAAATCGTAGAACATCGCGATCGAGGTGACGACGCGGGCTTTGCGATCGTTCATGACGCTGCGGTAGGCCGCCGCGCTGAAGAAATCGGTCACCAGGGCGACGTTGTCAGGGTAATATTGGCGGAAATTAACGGCGCTGGGATCGATCCCGGTGAGGGAAAGCCCGGCGTTCGGATACGCCTTGAGCAAGGTGGCATCGTTGCTGCCGATATCGAGCACCACGTCACCGGCTTTCAACGAAACCAGATCAGCAATCATGTTGGCGATGTGTTGCAAGTGCCGGGTCATCATCTGGTTCAATCCAGATCGGTAGCCGTAGTGGCCCCGATACATTTCGTCAGGATTGAAAGAGTGCTTCAACTGCAGCAGTCCGCAACCGGGCGTCGGGCCTTCCTCGGAGCACTTGACCAGAATCAACGGACCAGCCGTAACATGTTCCTCGCGAGACTTGGGAAACACTCCGGTCAAAGCCTGCGTGCCAAGAGTGAGAACTTCCTCCAATTGCTGATTGCCGCACAGGCGGCACCTGTGAATCTCCGTGTAGGCTGTCGAGGTCATGGGGTATATGAGCGGGGTAGTGTAGCGGGCTTTGTGAGTTTGAACAAGAGAGATTGTCACGCGTGTTGCTTGCCACGCACGTGAGGGCTGTTATACTTCGAATCCATGGCGAAAGGATTGATGGTTGGCCTGACAGGCCACGATAGATTGGATCTTGTGGCGTTGCGACTTTCCAAGGGCCATCAAAGCTGCGGCTTTTTCATCGCCCATCCGACCAAGGCGCGCCCGCAACCGGACTGGCAACCACGGGTGAACTTCCAGCCATGGGTGCAATGGCTGGTGGATGCCGAAATCAAGCTGCTGAACCATCCGCGCGATACTTCCCGGTGAGCACGCCCCGCAAACCATCCTCCGACGTGCTGATGTGGGGATGCATCGGTCTGGCGCTGTTGGTTTTCTACAGTCTCGCGTACCGAAAGTATGCCTACTTCAACGGCGAAACCAACGACTTGACCGTCTTTGCCTATGCGTTCGCGCACACCTTCAAAGGTAGTTTCTTGCCGGTCTATTTCGCGAAGGGCAACCTGCTGGGGTTACACCCGGACTTCATCCTGCTGTTGTGGTTGCCGGTGTACGCGGTGTGGCGGTCATTCTATTCGTTGCTGTTTTATCAATCGCTGATGCTGACCATCTCGGCGTGGCCCTTGTACCTGCTGGCCAAGCGGGTCCTGCTGAATGACCGGGCGGCTTTGCTCGTCGGGATCACCTTCCTGTTGTTCCCAACGATTGCGTCGCAGCACGTCAACCAGTTTCATGACGACCAGTTCGCCCTGCCGTTCATACTGTTTGCGTTTTATTACTACCATCTGCAGGACTTCCGGAGATTTATGCTCTTTATTGTCGGGGCGTGCCTCGCCAAGGAAAGCATCACGATTACGACGGCGGCCTTCGGCATTTATGCGCTGTTTGAACGACGGTCCTGGAAGTGGGTTCTGACGCCGCTGGTGTTTAGCGCTGCGTTTTTAGTCATCGCGATCAAGATCATGACCAGCGGCGTGACAGGTATCGGCTCCGGGCTGTATACCGGCACGACCTATCTCGACGCCTACGGCAAAACACCAGCCGAAGTACTCAAGACTTTCCTGACCCGTCCGGGCTTTGTCTTCCAGACAGTGTTCGCACCGCCGAAGCTCGACTACCTGTGGAAACTGTTCTTGCCAGTCCTCTACCTCTTGCCGCTTCTGAGTTTTGCGATCGTCGTCTCGCTGCCGAACCTCTTGCTCAACCTCGTCGCCTCCAATCCGGCGATGACGGTAATCCCGTGGCACTACAGCATCATCCTCGGGGCCACATTGATTACTGCGAGCATTTTCGGCATCAAACGGCTGGCGGACTGGTTACCCCAACATGCCGGTAAACTCGTGATTGGCCTGCCGGCAGCCATGGCGGTCTGTTCCCTCATCGGCCTCCAGTTCTGGTATCGGTCCGAGGACTACCAACCCAAGCCCTATCAGGCCACACTCGAACACGTGCTGGCGATGATTCCG
>JBGOTY010000035.1:0-16708 GCA_041476745.1 Verrucomicrobiia bacterium
AATACTCTACCCCATCGGAGCCCTTATGAAAGAGTTTGGAACCATGAGACTCAAGGACATCGCGGAGAAACTTAACGTTTCTATTTCCACCGTGTCGCGAGCACCCGGCAAGGAGACAAGCGACAAGGTGGCGCCCGACTTGCGAGCCAAGATTCGCGAGACGGCTCGCCAGGTAAACTATGTGCCGCATCCGGCGGCGCAGTTGATGCGCAAGCCGAAAGTCCACTTAATCACGGCGCTGCTGCCGTTCGAAACGGGCGCCTTCGTCAGCGAATTTTACGGTGCTGTTCTGTCGGGCGTGGTGGCGGCGTCCCGGGAATGGGAAACCGAGACCCGGGTGGCCCTCGTCGATCCAAACGATGTCGATATCCTCGAGGAAATGCGCCGTGTGGCCATCGGCGCCGGGGCGATTTTTTACATGGCCAAACCACTGTCGGTCCGCCAACTCGTCAAACTGGAAGACCTGGCTCGGCCAATCGTCATCATGGGAGGCAGTCTCCCGGCGCACGTCGATCTGTCGGAGGTTCACGTCAGCACCGTTGGCGTCAACAATTTGCTCGCCTCCCATGACGTAACCACCCGTCTTCTGGAACTGGGCCATCGACGTTTGGCCTTGATCAACGGTCCGACGAGCGTTCGCGATGCGTGGGAGCGGGAACAGGGATTCGTCAAGGCGTTGAAAGAGCATAACGTCTCCCTCGATCCCCATGCGGTTGTTCATGTAACGTTTACGACCGAGGGTGGAGTCCAGGGCTGGGAACAACTGAAGTCATGTTCCGAGCGCCCCACGGCCGTTATTTGTGGGGATGATGAGATCGCCTTCGGTGTTCTGGATGCGCTGGCAAACGACAAGATTGATTGCCCACAGGAAGTGTCCGTTGTGGGATTTGATGACTCACGCTGGGCGCCGCGCGTTTCGCCGGCCCTGACGACCGTGCGTCAACCCACCGCGGAAATGGGACGAGCGGCGGTCGAATTATTGGCCACGCATTTGCGGGACCCCTCCAATGGGGCTGGCATCGAACATCGCGTTTTCCCGGTGGAGATCGTGAACCGCCAATCGGTTGCACCGCCGCCGTAAGGTTCCGTTTCGTAAGCTTCGGCGTTGGGTAGCGTCGCACGGACGGGTGATTGATGTTTTCAGGTGTTTTTTTCCGTCAGGCACGCGATCTTCCCGGATCGCGCGAACGGGAAATTCGGCTGGTTGGATTGTGCTTGGCCGGCATCATCATGGGCGCTTGTACGACCGATGCGCCGGCGGCGTCCAGTATCGTCTTCACCTCGGTGCCCCCGTACGGATCCTTCAACAATCTCCAAGGAGTCGTCCACGGCGTCAATCCAGCGAATTATCGCGTGGCCGTCTTTATCAATGTCAATGGCGCGGGCTGGTTCACCAAGCCCACCTGTGCCGCGCCGTTGACCACGATCCAGCCGGACGGGACGTGGACCGCCGATATCACCACCGGTGGCAGCGATCAGGACGCGACACAGATTGCCGCGTACGTGGTGCCGGCCAACTTCAATCAACCTTGTGTCACCAACGTCTTTTGCGTTCCGGATGCGGTCACGCAGCCGGCGATCGCCAATACTCTCGTCACGCGCCTCGGCCCCGCCACGCGCGGCTTTCACTGGTCCGGCTTCGATTGGCGGGTCAAGGCCAGTACATTCCCGGTCGGCCCCGGCCCGAATTATTTTTCCGACAGCACCAACAATGTTTCCATCGACGCACAGGGCCGATTGCACCTGCGCATCACCCATGTCGCCGGTCTCTGGCAATGCGCGGAAATCGTCCTGCAACGGACCCTGGGTTATGGCACCTACGCCTACCACATCGCTTCCCCGGTGGACGCGCTCGATCCCCATCTGGTCCTCGGCCTTTTTACGTGGAGTGACCAGCCGGCCTACACGAACCGCGAGATCGACTTCGAGGGTGGCCGCTGGAGTTACCCCGGCGACTATCAGGACGCGCAGTTTGTCCGGCAACCGTATTATCTGCCCGGCCACCTCGTGCGCTATCGCATTCCGCCGTTGGCGACCAATTCCATCCCCTCCATGAACTGGCAAACCAACGCGATCAGCTTCCTCTGCACCACGGGAACGACGGCGGTTGTCGCGGTCCCGACCAACGGGTTGCTCAACCCGGGCTTCGAACTGGGGACCGGGTCGACCGCCAGCAACTGGACACAATTCGGCTCCGTCTTCCGCAGCTCCACCAATGAAATCGTCTCGCCGCTCATCGCCCTGGCCGGCACGTATTCCCTGAAGATGTTCGGCCCATTCAACGCCACCCCGGGCTCCTCGGGCGCGTTCCAAAACCTCAGCGCAAGCCCCGGCCAGACCTGGCGGATCACGGGGTTCGCGTTCAATTTTTCCGGCGACCCCATGACGCAGACCGGCGGGTACGGCGTCGCCCAATTGATCTTCCTCGATGCCAGTAACAACCAGCTGCAGGTCAACGAATCGCAACATTTCGACCCCACGACCCAGCAGGATGCGTGGCAGTATTTCCAGGTGACGGCGACCGCGCCCGCCGGAACGACGGCCGTCCGGGTCCAGTTATTGCACGTCGGCCAGGCTGGCATCAGCGGGTCCGTCTGGTGGGACAGCGTTTCGGCGGCGGTCACGCCCGACACCCGCAGCATCGCGCAATGGACTTTCACGCGCGATGTGCCCCCCAGTTGCGACGAGAATGTCGACTGGAATTTGTGGCTTATCAACGGGTATACGAATGCCCCGGCGAATGGATTGGAGGCCGAGATCATTATGGACCGTTTCGAGTTCATCCCCAACGACACCGATGGCGACGGGATGCCCGATGCGTGGGAACTCGCCCACGGTCTCAACCCGAACGATCCGACGGACGCCAATCGGGACGACGACGGCGACGGCTTCACCAATCTGCAGGAGTACCTGGCCGGCACCGATCCCGCCGATCCAGCCAGCGCTTTCAAGATCGCAGCCCTCGGCATCACTACAACGAACACCCTCATAACTTTCTCGACGACGCTGGACAAATACTACGCGATCGAAACCGCGAGCAGCCTGCCGGTGGCAAACTGGACAACCGTGACCCAGAACGTGGCCGGCACCGGCAACAATCTGCAAGTCGTCGCCCCGGCCGCCACGACCAACGTGCCTGCCCGTTACTACCGGGCACGGTTGCTGCCCTGATCAATTGACCCACCCCTCGTCCACAGGGGCTCGCATCCCTTGTCCAATGGCCCGAATTACCTCGTCTGCATCAATTATTTCCGACGGCTCTGGTAACCGCCCGGCGCAGGGTGTCGATGGTAACCGGCTTGCTGACGACAAAATCGACGCCAACGGGTTTTTCGTCGGCTGCTTCCATCATGCTGCCGAATCCGGTGAGCATGATCACGGGCATGTTGGTGAAACTGTTATTGATGGCAGCGCCGACCTCGTCGCCGCTCATGTCGGGCATGGCCCGGTCGAGGATCACAAGATCGAACCGGCCATTGCGGAACTTATCGAGCCCATCCTTTCCGTTTGCGGCGAGTTCGACGCTGTGACCGTCGTGGATGAGATACTCGTTCAGCACCTTGCGGACAGCGGAGCTACCGGGGCGGACGTTCAACGCGGGGTTTGGCTTCGTTGACTTTCAGTGCCCGACCATCCACTTCCTTGCCATTGCAATCAGCCATCGCTTTGGCGGCTTCGGCTTCCGAGCCCATCTCCACGAAGGCAAATCCTTTGGACTTGCCGGTGACCTTGTCCATGATGAGTTGGCAACTGACCACGTTGCCCGCTTGCTTGAACAGGTCGAGGACCTGGCTTTCCGTCGTGTTGGGTGACAGGTTGCCCACGTATAGTTTCGTTGCCATTATCTCTTTCTGCTGCGGTAGGAGGTCTCAGTGGGAGTTCCCGATGGATTCGGGTTTCAGATTGTCACCGAGCAAACATGCTCGCCTGATAATCTATCCATCTCACTGGGAGCGGCTTCTATCGGCTAGCTGGGTTGATAATATGCCGGGCCGCCTCAAGAGCAATGAAAAAAATGATAAAGTGGACATTGCCCGCCCCTCCCGCGCGCACTTCCCGCCGCCTGATCTTGCCGCGCGCAGTCTCCCGATCCCCGCCGCCAAAACTGCCACCAGAATCAGTTGCTATTCCTGCGATCAGGGTTATCTTGCAGTGGAGAGTCGGGGGCAAGTTGAAGTTGCGGCGTAGAGCAGTGCAGTTCGAGCCTCGACTCTCCTTCCGTTTCCCCCGCCAGTTCAGGCAATCGACTTCAATAGTGGCAGTGCAGCTACCGATCACGCCCCCGATGGAGCGGTCAACGGGACTGGCCGATCGGGCTGGTTGATGGCGCTGCCGGGGAAGGACTTGCGGGACGATCTGCCGCCTTGCTCCGCCGCTCGGTGCAAGCTCTGTCAGGCATTTCGGATGGCTGTATGGAACTCATCTTTGAGCCAGTTCATAAACCCGGAGTGAGTTTGCTCGACTTTCCTCTACTCCCATGTTGTACTGTCTCCGCTAGAAGCGCAGGGCGCACTGGCAGTATAACCGACGACTTAAGGGCGACACTTGAAATTGATGGGCAAATATCGGGCTGCGCTGCTGGTGCTCGCCCCGTTGGCCTTCGTGGCTTTGCGCGCGGAGGCCTCCATGCAGGATGTCCAGACGGTCTTCATCGTTTTGATGGAGAACCGCAACTGGTCTTCCATCAGGGGGAGTTCATCGGCCCCTTACATCAACAACAGCCTCCTGCCGATAGCCTCGCACGCGGAGCAGTATTTTACCCCCCCCGGCCTTCACCCGAGTTTACCGAACTACTTGTGGTTGGAGGCGGGCTCGAACTTCGGAATTCTCAACGACAACGATCCGAGCTCAAACCACCAAAGCACCACCAATCATCTCGTGACACTGCTCAATAATGCGGGCATCTCGTGGACTTCCTACCAGGAGGACATCTCGGGCACCGTCTGTCCGCTCACGGCGGTAAACAAGTACGCGCCGAAACACAATCCGATGGTGTATTTTGATGACGTCACTTGCAACACCAACCCCAGTTGCGCTTACTGCATCGCCAACGTGCGTCCTTACACCGAGTTGGCGACCGACCTCCAGAATAACACCGTCACGCGCTACAACTTTATCACTCCGAACCTGACCAACGATATGCACGATGCGGCCGCGCCCGTGAACAATGCGATCAAGCAAGGCGACACCTGGCTATCGATCAACATCCCGAAGATCCTCAGCTCCCAGGCCTATAGCAATGGCGGCGCGATTTTTATCGTCTGGGATGAGGGGGCCAGCAGCAGCGACGGCCCGATTGGCATGATTATTCTCTCTCGCCTCGCCAGGGGCGGCGGCTACTCCAACAGCGTCCACTACACGCACAGCTCGACACTCCGAACGATGCAGGAAATCTTCAACGTCACCCCCTTCCTGCGCGACGCTACCAATGCCACCGACCTCAGCGACCTGTTCAATCCGTTCCCCGGCATCACCAACGTCACGCCAGGCTGTGGGGGACTGTCCGGCGGCACGGCAATCACCATCAGTGGGAGCAATTTCGTCAGTGGCGCCATCGTGACCGTTGGCGGCATCCCCGCCAGTAATGTGGTGTTCGTCACCGCCAACACACTCACCGCCACGACGCCCGCGGGAACGGCCGGCGCAAAGATTGTTGTCGTCACCAATCCCGACACACAAACCGCTACGGTCCTCAACGGCTTCACCTACGTCGTCCCGCCGTCCTTCGGTGGGGTTACCGGCGTCACGGCCGCCGTCGAAAGCGCGACGCTGACGTGGGCCGCCGCCACCGGCACCGGGCCGATGACGTACCGCGTGTTTCAGGCAACGACCCCGGGCGCCGAGAACTTTGCGTCGCCGGTCGCTCAGGCGAGCGCGCCGCCGGTGTTCATCGCGTCACTCGATCCCGGCAGCACGAATCCGATTACGTATTACTTTGTCTGCCGTGCCAGCGACGCGTGCGGGAACAGCGAATCCAACAGCGTCGAGCAATCCGTCCAGCCACTCCTCGACCCGACGAAGGATCAGGACGGCGACGGAATGCCCAATGGTTTCGAGCAGTCACACGGGTTAAACCCGTTCAACGCGGCTGACGCCAACGCCGACCCTGACCGCGACGGGTTCACCAATTTGCAAGAGTATCAGGCGGGCACGGATCCTACTGACGTGAATTCGTCGCCGTTCCGCATCACCGACATTCATCTGGAAGGCGATAACGTGCGGGTCGCATGGCTACCCGGCTCCGGCACGACCAATGCCTTGCAGAGCACCGCAGGAATGGCGGACGGAAGCTACGAGACAAACAACTTTAATGACATCTTCACGGTCACCAATACGGCGGGCACCGTCACCAACTACCTGGATGTCGGCGCCGCCACCAACTTCCCCGCCCGTTTCTACCGCGTGCGGCTGGTGCCGTAGCTGGCTTTCGATCCTGATTCCAGCCGAAACTGATGCTTGCCGGTTGCAGTCGAGGCTTGTCCCAACGATTTGTCGTTCGGTGGCATCGGAGACCTGGACAAGTTTGTTGGCTGCGCGGGATAGCATCCCCCGATTGCGCTTGCTGAAAGGGCCTGGTTCTGTTATTTTCCGCAGTATTATGAGCCTCAAATCGCTGGCCCGTGGTGGGGGTTTTTGTGTCGTTTTCGCGCTCGCCGCGATTCTTGTCGCGAGTCTGGCTTGGGCCAATCCGCCAGCCGGGATTCTGGACACCTCACACGCCAGCGTCCGGGCGGTGATGGCCGTGCAAGGCGAGGTCACCCCCGACTTGCTGACCTGGGACGGCGTCCTCGGCACCGCAGTCGGTCTGGATGACAACGACCAGCCGGCATTGGTGGTGTATGTGGACCGGGAGAGCCAGGCGGTAGCCGACATCATTCGCGCCTTGCCGCCGCAGATGCGCGGCGTCGGGGTCAAGGTGGAATTGACTGACAAGTTTCGGGCCTTCAGGCGCCCCGGGGGTGGTGGCGGTAGCGCGGTAAGCCATACGGCCAGGCAGACGCCACCGATCCAACTCGGTACGTCCGGCAGTTGGCGCTATGACATTGCCAATGGCTATTGCTGCGGCGGCACGCTCGGGTCGCTGATCCAGGTCAACGGCGCCCAATACATTCTCAGCAACTATCACGTGTTCGAGTCGGACATCGTCAGCGGCGGCAACAACCGCGTCGCCACCACGGGCGACTACATCATCCAACCCGGGCTGATTGATGTGAACTGCAACGCCGCCAACGCGCAGAACGTCGCCACGCTGGTCAAGCTCAGTTCCCTGCCGAACAACAACGTCGATTGCGCGGTGGCCCACGCGATTTCCGGCATGGTGCGGACCGACGGCGCGATTCTCGAGATCGGGCCGATTTCCGCGCAGACCGTGACCGCCTTCCTCAAGCAAGCCGTTAAGAAAAGCGGGCGCACGACCGGGCTGACCCACAGCAGCGTCAGCGGCCTCAATGCCACCATCAGCGTCATCTATGACAACGAATGCGCCGGCGGCACGGCCTTCACCAAGACCTTTACCGGCCAGATCGTCATTGCCAACAGCCGCAGCAGTTTCCTGAACAGCGGCGACTCCGGCTCGTTGATGGTTGAAGACGTGACGACGAACCCGCACGCCGTCGGCCTGCTCTACGCTGGCAGCAGCACCAGCGCGATTGCCAACCCGATTCAAGGCGTGCTGAGTTTCCTCGGCGGCAAGCTGGGTGGCACCGCCACGATGGTGGGCAACTAGGCCGGCTGCGAACAATTGAGACAACATGACGGGACGGCGACACTTTCGGTGGCGCGCCGTTGTCGTCCTGACCGGCGCGGTGGGCGCACTACTGCTGGGCGGCTGTCAAACATCCATGACTCCAGAGGATTCCCGGGAAACCCGGCGCGACATCAACGCCGTGCTGGCCGATCACGACCGCGAATTGCTGGCCCTGCCCGGTGTCGTCGGCGTGTACGTCGGCCTGTTGCCCGACCAGAAAACCGAATGTCTCAAGGTCATGCTGGCGCGGAAGGACCCGAACCTGGAGCGCACCATCCCCCGCCGCCTCGAAGGCTACCCCGTCGTCACCGAAGTCACCGGCGAAATCCGGCCCCTCCGCCACTGATCGCCGCCAATCCTGAGTGCTCAATAGCTCTTGAGATGGCCTCGCTTTTCCGATCCCATGTGATCAAGAAACCTGTTCTTGCTGAATTTCCTTGGGGAGCATCGAGGCGAGTAACATCCCCTGCCTTAGAGGTGAATGCTTGCCTGAATCACCGGCAGCGTCACCGTAGATCCGCCAGTTGTATCGCGATCACGGCCGCTCGTGTCTCGTCACGCCGGCTTTGAGGTCCCTGGTGGTCTTGCCAAACCGAACAGCGTTTCGTGCCAGTATCAAACGCGCCGGTCGCTCTGGTACAACTGGGCCGATCTCGACCACCGAAGTCAGATGAATATTTTGACCCTGCGGGTCACCGGGTTGGCAGACAAAGAACGCCGGGCGCTCCGCTTTGTGCGGAACGCCCGGCGCGTGGAACCAGACGACACACCGGTCGGCACGGTGCACAAGCTGGCGCTAGTGCTCGTTGCCGTGATCGTCGTCGTTATCTGCCTTTGGCGCCGCAGTTAGACTGAGCTGCTTGCGTTTCGATCTCGTCCGCCTGATCCGCGCTGATTAAACCCTGCGCCAGGAACGCTTCGGCCGCCCGCGTGACTGCGGAGACGTACTGGCCATGATTTTTCCACCTTCCGCCCGAAGCTGGACCGCTGCACGGCGCGATCTGGTCGATGCTGCACCCGTTTGCGTCCACAATGGCGCCAGCAGGAGTGCCCGGACACAGGTCCAAAGAATCTGCGACTCCATCCGCGTCTTCGTCGGTCTCACCGGAGAGCGAAAACGCTGCGTTAAACGGTCCTTGGTGGGTGATGTCGGTCCCGATGCGCAACCAGTCCGGAGCAAGGGCGTCATTCCGTATCCAGCTTTGCAAGTCGCCTAGGAATGGAGTGCCGGGGGCGACGATCGGCTTGGGCGCAGAAAGCCATAGAAAATCGCCGCTGTTCAAGAGTACCTCAGGACGGAAGAAATAATGATCGGCGGGAAGCGCGATAGGCGGATCGAAATTCACCGTGATCACTACCACTTCTCCGGTTACGGCACCTTCGCCGTTGGTCTTTTCGTTGGGATGCTTATTGATCCCGTTCACCACGGAGTTCAACACAGTGAAACTGGGATTCACAATCGTCGCGGAAGCGGTCAGGCTGGTGTCGGCGCTATCGCGCGTCGCCGAACCGATTTCGACGTCGCCTGGAGAATTGGCCCGCGTCAGCACATTGATCGTGCGGTTGGTATCAGAGTCACCGGGGAAAACGTGATAGATCTCGATTTCAACCTCGCTGATGTCGGTGAGGGCTGCTCCCAATGGCAGCAGACCGGTGAATGTCGCCTGACTGATGACCACGGACTGCGTCACCACAAAATCGTCGGCTGTCTCGGTCTGGATTTTGCCCAGGCTGGACGGACGCGAGAGGGTGGCAATTTTTCCATCCGGATCGCCGGTCGAAAACGAGAAGGAATCCGCCGAAGCTTGAGAGACCAGCAGTACCAAAGCCAGGGCACCGACGGTGGCTTTGTGGGCGGAAAGAGCTGCCAATACAAATGGCCTCAGCCGACGAAGGGCTGGCGTTTCATTTATAGTCTTCGTTGTACTTCGTTCATTGATCATAACGTTCTCCATGGTTTATTTGTTTTCGCGCTTCTGACTGGAGCGAATGGCTGTCACCGCTCCAAACAATCAGATCCGCATTTGCGTGGATATGAGAAACCGGTGGGAAAGTAGTTCCCAAAGAATCGCAGGGGCGTTCACCCCATAAGAAAGCCGGGGGTTACTGTGATTCCGTCTTGGATGTTCTCAAATTGGTTTTGGCAAATCGCGAACCCCTTCGTCTGCAGCGGTTCCGGCAGGTTCTTGATTCGAAGCGGCGGGCCAAGTTCCAACTTCAGCGTCGGGTGGATGTCAGGCCGGTAGCACTTTCGATCCAGTGCAAGTTTATGGCGGCAGCGAGCTGAGTACTTCCAGGGCTCGCACGGTGGCGGCGCCCCGGGTTTCAACCCCGAGTTTTTCGAATATTTCCTGCACGTGCTTTTTCACGGTGGACTCGGTGATGCCGAGAATCGTCGCGATGTCCGAGTTTGTCTTGCCTTGGGAGAGCCAGAGCAGCGCTTCGGCAGCGCGCGGCGTGAGGCCGAGCTTCAACAGAGGGTGCGCTGAAGAGAAATCCGGCTTGAATTCACGTTTCGCCTGTTGTGCGGAACGGCTCAGGCGCGCTTCGATTGCCTGGACGAGGTCGTTATTGGCGACCGGCTTGGTGAGGTAATCATCGGCGCCGAGATTCATGCCACTGCGGAGGTCATCTTTTTCGCCTTTAGCCGTAAGAAAAATGAAGGGAATTAAGGCCAGTTTGGCGTCCGCTTGCAGCGCACGCAGAACGCCATATCCGTCCAACTCAGGCATCATGACGTCGCACAGGATCAAATCGGGCTTCTCCCGGCGGGCCATTTCCACCCCCAGGCGCCCGTTTTCAGCCGCGATGGGCTCGTACTCTTTATAGCGAAGGAGAGCAGTGATGTTGCGCCGCATCTCGGGTTCGTCCTCGATGACCAGGATCTTTTTCATAGGTTGCTTTCGAAAACCGGCAACCTGACGGTCACCGTTGTGCCCTGTCCGACCTTGCTCTCAATCCGCACCTTGCCGTGGTGCAGTTCCACGCAACGTTTTACGAGCAGCAGGCCCAGTCCGGTGCCGGCCCGGCTTCCGACGTTGGCGCCACGATGAAAGGCGGTAAACAGCATTTGTTGATCGTCCTCAGAAATCCCTATTCCCTCATCGCGAATAACGCAGAGAGCTTCAGCGGAATCGCGCTCGACCGCAAACCGGACGCAGGCTCCCGGTTCGGAGTATTTCACCGCGTTACTCAGGAGGTTGGTCAAAATGTGCTGCAGCAATCGCTCGTCCGCGTGCGCCTGCGGCAGGGCCGGGGCCAGGGAAAGTTCGATGGGGCATCGGCGGCTGGTGGCGGAAAGAACCTCATCCACGACACGACGGCAAAAGGTGTCCAGGGCCAGCACCGCAGGCCGAAAATCCAATTTACCGGCCTCCAAGCGGCTGAGGACCAGGATTTCTTCCATCATCCCGGCCATGCGGCGCGTGTTTCCGGTGATGGACTCGAGTTGTTCGTCCCGTTCAGCCGGCCGCATTTTCTGAAAGAATTCGCGCAGCAGTTCTGCTGAAGATTGAATAATGGCCAGCGGCGTGCGGAATTCGTGTGAAACCATGGAAACGAAATTACTCTTGAGCTGGCTGAGTTCCACTTCGCGCGCCAATGTCCTGCGAAGTTCTGCTTCCGCCTGCTTGCGCTGGCTGATGTCGAGCATCATGGCCAGCAAATGGTCCACGCCATTGAATTCGATGATGACTCCCGACGCCAGCATCGTGGAAGCCTTCCCGTGGCGATTGCGCAATCGGCATTCCCGCGCCCGGATCGAGCCAGCGGACCGGACCTCATTCCAGAAACGCTGACGCTCCGCCGGGTCTTCCCAAACGCCCAACTCGATCGCGGTGCGCCCGAGAACCTCATCGCGGTTGTAGCCCAACCAGTTCAAGAACGCGTCGTTCGCCAGCACGAACTTGGCGTCGCTCGCGCGGGAAATGGCGGTAATGATTGGACTGGAATGAAATGCCGCGCTAAAGCGCGCTTCGCTCTCGCGCAATCGCGCCTCGCCGGCTCGCAACTCGACCTCCGCTTTCTTTCGTTCGCTGATATCATTGATGAACGCCTGGATGACCTGGCGTCCGCTCCATTGAATCCGGGTCAAGGCCACCTCCAGCGGTATCTCTTGGCCATGCGGAGTGCGGCTCATCCATTCGAAACGCGCGCTGCCGTTGGCCATGCATTCCTGAATATATTTACGGGCCAGCACAGCGGAGCTTTCACCATTCGGCTGGAAAGGGGGCGAAGTATCGGTCGGATATTTACCCAATAGTTCCTGCGAGCTTTGGCAACCCATAATCCGCACCGCGGCGGGATTCACCTCAAGGAATTGGTTCTCATCCTGAAGGATGACTCCCTGACTGGAGCCTTCGAAGAGCGCGCGAAACTTTTCCTCTGACTCGCGCAGCGCGCGCTGCGCACGTTTGCTTTCGGTGTTGTCGATGATGCTGGCACGAACCAGATTTTGACCCTCCGCCGGCAGGCGCAGTAGCCGTACCTCGGTCGGGACGAGACTTCCATCTGGTCGCTGGTGAGTCCATTCAAAAACCGGGGTGCCTCCCGCCAAGGCCTCGTCCATTAGTTCGCGGGCCAGTTCGCTGGAGCGCCGGCCGTTCGGTTGGAGTTCCGGACTCACATCCGCCGGTGTCAGATCGGTCAATCTTTCCATGGGCACTCCGTAAAGAGTGCCTGCATGCTCATTGCCAAAGAGAAACCGTCCGGTGTCGCCATCAAAAACAACTATCGCTTCCGGCGCATGCTCCACCAGAGCGCGGAAGCGGGCTTCACTCGTGCTGAATGCGGCCGTACGTTCGGTCACGCGGCGTTCAAGGACCTGAGTCAGTTCCAGCAGTTCGCGCTCCGCTTTCTTGCGCTCGCTGATGTCCCGGGAGATGACGACATGGATGTTTTTTCCGCCGATCACCACCGCGGTCGCCGAAACTTCGATTGGAACGTCTCGGCCATCCAGTCGCCGCATCATCCATTCGAAGCGATGCGTCTTCTGCCTTTGGACGATCGCGATAATCTCCGCCGCCTTCTCGGCGGAGTGCGAGCCATCCAGTTGAACCGGCGGCGAGAGGTCCTCAGGTCGCATGCGCAGCACTTGCTGCTTGTTCTCCGCGCCAACAAGGTGGACCGCCGCCTGGTTGCAATCCACCAGCACCAGCGTCTGGGGGTCGTGCAACTCAAACAACCAGATGGCATCCGCACTCCGCTCAAAGAGGCTCTCGAACACGGCACCAGTATGCTTGAACAATAGTCCGGGCACACTGGGACTTTCGTCCCATTCACGACCTCTGGGAGTCGGATGATTCATGGCATCACGTAATGTTGTTCGGGGGCCTGCCTACGCCGACCCGCTCAACGACGACATCTGCCCGCACAGGGGGACAGACCACCCAAGGGACAAGATCCGGAACGGCGGGCGGATGAACGTCACGTGATTCACGGGCCTGCGAGTCCCGTAATCACTTTATAAACCAACCTGAACAAAACTGCAAGCCGACGCGAAGACAAACGGGTGATCTGTGACTCGAACCCAAAAAATGCCCATAATGGAAATCGCTGAATTAATCCCGGTTGAGAATATCCGCCGGAGGTTGCAGCAAAAACGCACCCCTTATGGGACAAAAGTCCCATAGGGTATTGAGGAAAAAATGGAATAGGTTCGAGGCTCATTCTTCATACTTACATGAATGACCAATACAGACTCGCAAACGCCCGGATTAAGTCGAGAAGTCCGAGGTTTCGGCAGCTGCCAATCATCGGCTGCGCGAAAAAGCCGCCGACTCGATCACATACCCGATCGCCAGGTAGAGCCAGGCTAATGCCACCGACCGATGCCGCCTTGGATCCCGGCCGCGATTTCATGATCCGTCTGGGGTGGATCCGGCTGTTTTACGCCATCGTTTCAGAGAATTACGACCTCCCAACGTGAAGGACTCAGCTCGATGAAAAACAGATCAATTCGTGTTCTCCCAGCGGATCCGGTGCGCTCTCTCCGGTCGCCACTTTATGGACGGACTCGAAGTGGCAGGGTGGCTAAAGCATACACCCGGGGGATGAGACCGGTGAATGGTCTGACGGTTAAAGTTCAATGGCATACCACCGAACCAGAGCAGCTGACTGTAAGCTCGTGGCAAACGAAATTTTTGCGCGACGGTCGTACTGCTAGCTCCTTAGTCCCATTGCACTCCGATCGATTCTCGGGAAAATGGCAGAGTCGTGAATAACACAACGGGAACTGCCTTATGCCTTCAGACGATTTTGAACAGATAGTGTCCCAGCATTACGAAGCGCTTTACAGATTCGCCTTCAGCCTGACACACACGGAGGCCGACGCGTGCGATCTTACCCAGCAAACATTCTATATCTGGGCGACCAAAGGCCATCAGTTGCGGGATCGCAGCAAGGTCAAGTCGTGGTTGTTTACAATCCTGCACCGGGAGTTCCTGCATATCCGCAAAAGGGCGGTGCGTTTTCCACATTTCGAGCTGAGTGAGGGAAATGAAGAACTACCCACCATTTCACCGGAGATCGTCAACACGCTTGACGCAGCCCGGGCGCTCGAGTTTCTCGGGCGGGTCGAGGAACCATACCGGGCGGCGCTCAACCTCTTTTATCTGGAGGACTGTTCGTATAATGAGATCGCTGATATCCTTGAAGTCCCACTCGGCACCGTTCGGTCCCGTATTTCCCGCGGCAAGGTGCAGCTCCAGCAATTAATCTTCATGGGCACAGACACGACGTCGTCGCGGGCAATGCGCGAGTCGGACACAACCCAACCCCGCTCGCGAAAGGTCGGGGAACGGCCCAGCGCTGATGGCGTGGCGCGGGGTCAAAATACTCATCTGACTTCAGTGCTCGAGCTTTGACCAGCCATGCCAAAGCGACCGGCACGGTTGATGACTGGCACAGAACGCCGTTTCGGTTCAGCGGGGTCGTCAGGCCCCGTCCGACTGGGGTACAGGAGACTCTGTCTTCTCGAAGCTACGCCGATCAGGATGGCGACAAAAGACACCAGAACCAAAACGTACCGCATACTCGCAGCCGTAGGGGTTTTTCACCACGCAATCCGAGAAATCGAGAGAGTGCCCCAGATGCCCAGTCAGACATCTTTCCGGATCTGGAAGACGCCATTGGTCGCTGACCGTGTTGTCGGTCATGCCCCTAACCCCTGTTGCCAGGATGCCGTTAATGCCGGCGGCGTCGCAGTAGAACCAATCCGGTGAATCCTGCCGCCACCAAGGCCACCGCACTTGGCTCAGGAACCTGCGTGAACGATTGGTCGATGGTCGAAATAGTCGTGAAGGCCGGCAATGTAGCCTCAACAATCACGTCCTTGGAGACGGTCAAAAGCGACTGAGGCGGTTGAATCGCCAAACTGTCAAACAACTTATTTGTCGTAGCCGATGCAAAAAGCGAATATCTGTCCAGCGAACTGGTTGTTGTTGGTGAACACCTGCTCGACCACTTCTGCCAGACCCGTCCCGGTCACCGTTCCATTGAAAAGCAGGTTTGCCGCCGATATCAGATCCGGTGAGTTGGTCACGCTTACCCGATAACCGAGAATCAAGTCCATGGGGTCAGCACCGGAGACGAACGGGCCGCTGAACCGAATGCCAAAGTTGCCATTTTCCGAGATGGGGATAACGCTGACCTGGCTGGCTTGGAAATCGCCGCTAATGCTGAAATCCGTGAACTCCTTGTCGCCAACGATAATGTCTTGGCCATTCGTCAGGTTCGCCATGCTAGTACCCTGGCCCGAGAATTATCTCGGCCTCGGAAGCGGCTGCAAACGCTAAGGCAAGAGCGACTGCCGCGCAGATGAGCAAAAGGTATTGCCTGGAACAAACACCACGAACCAATCGGTGATCGACTCGCTTAATCGCCATCATGAGATTTACCCACCCCCGCTGATCCCTCAATGACCGTTAGGTCTTGATATCGATAACTCGCAACTGGAACGCAGTCTATGCGCTCGGCGATTTACTGAGAAGTCGCCTGTTGAGGGGACAGCTAAAGATAAGCCTGTAACGATCCCGGAGAAAAAGATTGTACCGATTCTCGATGGGAACCTCGAGTTTCGATCACTAAACCTTGAACTGGTTGCGTTCGGATCAACTGTCGCGCAAAGGGCAGCAGCCAGCAGACCGATTGGCGCAGATCGGGGGGGTAAGTCACTCTCCGGTGTGGCTGTCAGCGAAAGGAATTCACGCATGACACATAGGATCAACTCCGTCCGGTCGGTCACGCCAAGTTTGCGATACAGGCGTTCGCAGTGCGTATGGACGGTGTGCGGAGAGATACTGAGGTCGTCGGCGATGGCGAACTCGGTGCTGTTGTCGAACATCCCACGCACGAGTTGCAGTTCACGCCCGGATACCGCCTTGTGCTGCAGAACGACTTTAGCTGAGCAACACAAGCAGACGGCTTAGACGAGTCTGGCATGCTGAAGCCGCCCGCTTCTACCGCGTGCGGCTGGTGCTGTAGGCGCAAACATCCTCTTGGCAGCCCAACAGGCTGAAGGATTCGCGCCCACGACAGTTGACCTGCGGAATTTATTTCTTCGTGGGCTCTTCGCTGGCTTTCTTCAGGAACGGCGTGAATAGGTCTATCGGGATCGGGATGAACGTTGCCGTGTTGTGCTCACTGGCGATCTCCGCCATCGTTTGCAAGAAACGTAACTGCAGCGCGATGGGCTGCGCCGAAATCATGGCCGCCGCCTGCACGAGTTTTTCGGCCGCCTGAAACTCGCCTTCAGCATTGATGATCTTCGCACGGCGCTCTCGCTCGCTTTCAGCCTGTTTGGCCATGGCACGCTTCATCGAGTCAGGCAGGACCACGTCGCGAACTTCGACGGAGGTGACTTTGATGCCCCACGGCTCGGTGTGACGGTCGATGATTTCCTGAAGTTGCTGGTTGATCTTGTCGCGCTGGGCCAGCAACTCGTCAAGCTGCGACTGGCCGAGG
>JBGOTY010000036.1:0-16225 GCA_041476745.1 Verrucomicrobiia bacterium
CACGTAGACGGTGTCCACGGTCACGCATTTGCCGAGGTGCCAGCCGCCGAGCGGTTCGATGGCGAGCTTCGCCAGCATCTTGCTGCAATCCTCGGGCGTCGCGTGGGGATCAAGTTTCAAATTCATCGCGCGCGCCAACATGGCGGCGAACTGGTCGTGGTGCAGGCACGTTTGCACGGTGCGCTCAACGAATCGTCGATTGACCGATGGCGGCGGCGGGCGTGGGGGAATTTTAATGTCGACCGCGACCTTGGCATTCGTCGCGGCCACCGGCGCCTCTTTCGCAGGCACGGCCTTGAGCGCAACGCTGGTGGCGCATCCCTCGGCTTCCAGCAGCAATTTCTCCGCGCGTGCGCAGGAGATTTTCACGCTGCCAAGGTAGTCCACCGCCTTGTCCGATTGCGCGGCCCGGACGGCTTTCTGGATGTCCTTCTGCGTCTCTTCTGTAAGTTCGAGCAAGCCCTTGATCTTCAGCACGCGCGAGCGGACGCAGTCCGCAAGTGCCGCCTGTTCCGGCGGTGTTTTCTCTTCCAGCCTGGCCGCCTCGTCATAGATCGCGTGTAAACGGCGCGCACAAGCGTCGGATTGTTGCAGGGGCGTGGCGGGACCATTCGTGGGCGACTCGGCCCGCGCCAGCCGGTAGGCAAGCAAGATCGCGAGTGCAACCACACACATCCACTGGAGCCTTTGCCGCATGGGCCCGCAGTGTAGCCGCCGCGATGAAAAGCGCAAGCCGCTCGTGTTGCCGCAACGTTCTGTCCGAGGAAGTTTGAATACGCCCGCGCCGATGGAGTCTAACTTGCGAAACCGAACTCATGGGCTTTTTCGTTGAAACCTGCGGAAGGCGTTCCTATACTCCACGCAACTCAGCATTGTGAAAAGACTTACAGCAATTCTTGGACTGCTTGTCGCGTTGTCAGGCGTGGCGCTCGCCGACAGCGACGAGGCCATCCCCTTTTCCGTCGGCGAAAAGCTCACCTACCAGATTTTCTGGGGACCGTTCGTCGTCGGGCGCGGCACGCTGGAAGTGGCGGGCATCGAGCCGGTGGACGGCCACGACTGCTATCATCTCGTCGCGAAGGCGAAGACCAGCGGGTTGGCCGAATGGCTGTTCCCGGTCGACAGCACCGCCGAAAGCTGGCTCGACTGCGTCGGCCTGTTCGCGCGCCAGTACCATGAAGACCGCACTGAGGGCAGGCACCACAAGAACAACAACACGCACTTCGATTACGCGGGCAAAGTGACCGTCACCAAGAGCCAGATCAACGGTCACGAGCGACGGACGCCGCTCGACCAACACGTGCTGGACGTGGTCTCGTCGCTCTACTACGTGCGCACGCAAAAACTGATGCTCGACGCGGAGCAGTCTTTGGTGATCAACGCCGCCAACACAAACTACACCGTCATCATCCGCCCCGACCTGCGCAAGTTAATGTGGGTGCGCCCCGTCGGTGATGTCCAGGCGCTACGGGTCGAACCGACCCCGACTCTGAACATCATCTCCGCCAACAGCGGTCACATGTGGTTCTGGATCAGCGACGACGCGCGCCACCTGCCGTTGCTTGTCAGTTCCGAGTTGAAACTCGGCAATGCGAAGTTGGTCCTCTTTAGCATCGCGCCGGGCAAACCGGCGCCTGGCACGACCAACAAACCCACCGACTCGGTCAGGTCCGCACCGTTGCCCCTGAATGCCGGCACCCTCGCGTCGGGACGCTGACATGGAATTTCCCCCGCTCGACTTCGATCGCATCCGCACCTACCCGATTCGCGAGCGACCGAACAAAGTCCATCTCGACGAGCTGGCGCGCGTTTGGAAAGCGGGCGGAAGTTTCGCGCAGTTCCTTGATTCACTGCCGCATATCCTTGTGGGCAACGATTTCCGCGCCGTCGTCGACGCAACGGCCACGGCGGTCCGCAACCAACGGCCCGTCGTGGTGATGATGGGCGCCCACACCATCAAGTGCGGCCTCAACCCGATCTTCATCGACCTCATCCAACGCGGCGTCATTTCGGCCATCGCTTTCAACGGCGCGGGCGCGATCCATGATTTCGAACTCGCCTACATTGGCGAGACGAGCGAAGACGTCCAGCGCGGCCTCGATGACGGCAGTTTTGGCATGATCGACGAAACGGGCCGTCTCATGAACCAGGCGCTCGCCGCCGGCGTGAAACAAGGCCTCGGCGCCGGTCGCGCGCTCGGGGAAGCCATCGTCACCGGCCAGTTCCGCAATCGCGAGTTGAGCATCCTGCACCAGAGCGTAGTCAGCAAGGTCCCCGCCACGGTCCACATCGCGATCGGCACGGATATCATCCACCAGCATCCGACGGCGGACGGCAGCGTGCTCGGCGAAGCGACGTACCTTGACTTCCAGAAGTTCGCCGCCGTCGTCGCCCAGCTCGAGGGGGGCATTATCCTGAATATCGGCTCGGCCGTCATCATGCCCGAGGTTTTTCTCAAGGCGCTTACGATTGCCCGCAACCTCGGCCACAAGGTGGAGAACTTCACGGCCGTCACCTTCGACATGGTCCGCCATTATCGCCCCGCCGAAAACGTCGTCCGTCGCCCGACCCACAAAGGCGGTCACGGCTACTACATCGTCGGCCATCACGAATTGCTTGTCCCATTGTGGGCGGCGGCGGTGGTCGAACGCCTTAAATGAACTCGAAACGACTACGCGAAATTCTCTCCCGCTTTCCCCGGCAGCGCATCCTCGTCGTCGGCGACGTGATGCTCGACCAGTTTCTTTGGGGGAAAGTCTCCCGCATCTCGCCTGAGGCTCCCGTGCCGGTGGTGGAGATCACGCGGGAATCATTCTTCCCCGGCGGCGCGGCGAACGTCGCCCGGAATCTTCGCGCGCTCGGCTCGTCGGTCAGCGTCCTCGGGGTGCTCGGGGACGATGATGCCGGCGCGGAACTGCGCGGTCTGCTCGAACAACAGGGCGTCGATACGAATGGCCTTATCGTGGATCCCAACCGCCCCACGACGGTCAAGACGCGTATTGTCGCCCACAACCAGCAGATGGTCCGCTTCGACCGCGAGAAGTGCCTCGGACTATCGTCCGCGCTGGAGCGCAAGGTGTTGGAATCTTTCGAGTCCCATCTGGAAAGCGTCTCGGCCGTCGTCTTTGAGGACTACGCCAAAGGCGTTTTGTCGCAACGGCTGCTCAACATCCTGCAACGACGGGCCCACCAGACGCGCAAAACCACCGCCGCCGACCCGAATTCGCGCCATCGGCTCCGCTACTCCGGACTCACCGCGGTGACACCGAACCGGGCCGAGGCGTTCGCGGCGGCGGGCCTGCCGTACGTTGAGCCTGTCAATCATGTATTGCGCGACGAAGCACTGTTGCGGGTGGGGGAAAAGTTATTGCGCACGTGGAAGCCGCGCAACCTGCTGATCACACTCGGCGAGCACGGTGTCTGTTTGTTCCGTCCCGGCAAGAAGCCGCACCACATCCCGACGGTCGCGCAGGAGGTGTTCGATGTGTCGGGTGCCGGCGATACGGTGATTGCGACACTCGTGCTGGCGCTGGCTGCCGGCGCCGATCCGATTGAAGCGGCGGAGATTTCGAATCACGCGGCCGGTATCGTCGTCGGCAAAGTCGGTACCGCCACTTGCTCGCCGGGCGAATTGGTGGAGAGCTTCGCGCGGAAGCGGCGCTAAGCAGAGTCAGAGTCCCTTCAATCGCGAGGTTCTCAGACGTTAACTGGCAGTAGCTACGTCTCTAGCGACAGGAACGCAGCATCCCCGCCCCGGCCGCCCTGTATTTTCTGGCTTTGGGCAGCATTTGTTGTTATGTTCCTCGTTGAGGCACGGAAAGGGAAGATGTTATGAACATAAAGTTATTCCTACTGCCGCTTTCAGTCCTCACACTGCTCGTTTTCTCTGCCGGTTCCACCCGTTCGCAGACACTCGTCACCTTCGACGATATCCCGCTAAACAACGGCTCTGGAACGTTTCTTCAGAATAACTATCAAGGGCTGGTTTGGAGCAATTTCGGAATTGTGAATGGTGTTCTGCAGCATAACAATTTCCCCTTCTTCACGAACGGTTATTATTACGGCTTGGTATCAGGTTCCAACGTGGCTTTTAACGCCGCGGGTGATCCCGCTGAGGCTGAGATCGATTCACCCGGCACGAATTTTGATTTTTTGAGCGCCTATCTGGCCGGCGCGTGGCGCAGCAACCTGAACATCGAAGTGCAGGGGTTCAACGGCGCAACCCTGCTGTACGACACAACGGTCGTAGCCAATGCGACAGTACCCACCCTGTTTGCTTTCGATTACGAGGGCATCAACCGTCTTGTTTTCAACTCTTTTGGCGTCAGGCTGCGTTTTCCTTCGATGGAGGAATAAACTTTGCCATGGACAATTTCACTTTCGAGCTTGTGCCGGAGCCTTCCTCGCTTCTGCTTGCCGCCGCCGGCGCGCTCGTGATGTGGCCGTTTCTCAAACGCAAACGCGCGTGCGCTTCTCGCGTAGCACCCACCCCTTAATCCCTCTTCGGAGGGGAACATTTTTGCGGTTATCGTAAATTGATAATTTCGCTGGACACAGGGAGGCGGGATGGGTATAGTCGGGGAAACTGGAAACAAATGAACGCTCAACTTCCAACGTTCAACGTCCAACTTTCTGCCCGGGTCGCGGGCTCGATAATTCGGAGGCAGCACGGCGACAGAGCACCGTGGCTACAAGGGGAAGGGCGGCGGGCGGAACCGCGCTCACCGAGCGCGGCTAGAGCGGCGGGCGGGACGCGCACGACGCTATCGGGGCATCCGCCTTCGCTAAAGCTATGGCGGACGAGGGGGACCTCGATACATGTGTTTCTGCGAAACGAACCCGATTTGCCATCACGAAATCACGAGTGGATGTTGCAGGGCGGCAATATGTTAGGACGCACAAACGGATTTTTCCAATCGGGTTCGTTTGGGAAAGCCGAATCCATTTGCCGTTTACTTGCAGGCCGTTTCCTGGTCGAGCTTGAGGCGCTCCAATTCGGGCTTCACAATCTTATCACGACAATCCGGACAGATGCCATGCGTGAACTGCGCTTCGGAGTGGTCCGCGACGTAAGAGTCCACCTGCTGCCAGTAGTTTTGGTCGTTGCGAATTTTCTTGCAGTAGCAACAAATCGGCAACAACCCCTGCAACAGTTTGACGTTGGCGAGCGCGAATTCGAGTTCCTTCACGCGCGCGGCCAGCTCGGCTTGCAGGCGGAGGATGCGCTCGCCCGCGTTGATGCGGGCCTTCAATTCGGCGCGATCAAATGGCTTGACCACGTAATCATCCGCGCCCGCCGTAAGCCCCTCGACAATGTCCTCCTTGCGGCCCTTGGCGGTGAGCAAAATCATGTACAGGAGGCGTTCGCCGGCCGCCGCGCGGGCCCTGAGACAGACCTGCGCGCCATCCAGACCCGGCATCATCCAGTCCAAAATCGCCAGGGATGGCGCGTCGGGCCGGCTTAACAAGTCGAGTGCCTGCAAGCCATCGGTGGTCACGACGACCTCGTACCCCCACTTGGTCAGAGTCGCCTCCAACAAGTGGCGTGACACCGCATCGTCTTCCGCAATCAAGACTCGCACAGCACATTCTCCTTTCGATATTCCGCCAGCGCGCCCGTAAGTCGCGCCAATTCCCCCTGCAACTCGACAAATAACCCGTCCGCCAGATCAAGATCGCCGCTTGCGCCGAGGGCTTCGAGCTTTTGCGCCACCACGCGGGTCGATTCACCGCAAAAGGCGGCGGCGGACCCCTTCAACGAATGCGCCGCGCGCTCCAGCCGTTTCGCATCGCGTTGCTCGATGGCATCGCGGATCTGGCCGAGCAAATCGACGGACTCGCTCATGAACAGCTTCACCAGTTCGACAAAAAGTTCGGTGTCGCCGTCAAGCATGGCCAGCGCCCCCTCACTGTTGAAAACCTCCGGATCGGGCCGAGCCTCTTCGGGGACGGGCCTCTCTGCCACATTCGCTTCCGGCACGGTCGCGGGGACCACGCTCGCGATTGCTTCAAACAACAGCCGTGATTCGATGGGCTTCGACACATAGGCATCCATGCCGGCCTCAAGGCAGCGCTCGCGATCGCCTTTCAGCGCGTGCGCTGTCATGGCAACGATTGGCAGATGCGCACCCGTTGCCTTTTCGCGCTCGCGGATGGTCGAGGCGGCCTCGAAGCCGCCCATTTCGGGCATCTGCACGTCCATGAGGACCACGTGGAACTGGCCACTCTCCAGCGCGGCCAGTGCTTCCTTCCCGTTGCCGGCGACGACAACGGTGTGGCCCTGTTTCTCCATCAGCCTGACCACCAGGCGCTGGTTGACGGGATTGTCCTCCGCCAACAACACTCGCATCTGGCACGGTGACGACGCCGCGACTGGTTCGACCGGTCCGGCAGTTCCTTCGAGCCGCCTGTTCTGATCGCCCAGCGCGGAGGCAATGACATCGAAAAGTTCGGACTGCTTGACGGGCTTGGTCAGGTAGCCGGCCACCCCCATCTCGCGGCAACGTGCCGCAACGCTACCGTGGCCCGTCGAAGAAAACATGATCAACGTGGTCTGCGCGATCGCGGCGTCTTGCTGGATTTGCCCGGCCAGACCAAAGCCGTCCGTCTCCGGCATCACGCAATCCAACAACGCCAGCCCGAACGGTTCACCGCTCGCGCGTCCCTCTTTCAGCATGGCAAACGCAGTCGCTGCGCTGCTGGCGGTTGCCGGCTTCATCTGCCAACTGAGCAGCACTTCCTCAAGGATGCGGCGATTCGTGGCGTTGTCATCGACAACGAGCACCCGGAGCCCTTCCAGGTCGGCTTGACAGGCGCGCGTTTTCGACTTGAGGTTCCTCGAAGGGCGCATCACCACGTTGAAATGGAAGGTGCTGCCCTGGCCCACCTCGCTTTCGACCCAGATTTTACCACCCATCATCTGGACCAACTGCGTGGCAATGGCGAGACCGAGTCCCGTGCCGCCGTACTTGCGCGTGGTCGAACCGTCCGCTTGCGAGAACGCCTCAAAGATGACGCCCTGTTTGTCCGCGGGAATGCCGATACCCGTATCGCTTACAGCAAAGTGCAGACGGATGTCGTCTTCCTCCCGTGACTCCAACTCGACGCGGACAACGATCTCGCCCGTCTCGGTGAACTTGATCGCGTTACCAATGAGATTGACAACGATCTGGCGGAGGCGGATCGGGTCGCCGACCAGTTCATCAGGGACATCCGGCAGGATGTGCGCGGCCAGCTCGAGCCCCTTCTGGTGGGCGCGCATGGCCAGGGTCTTGAGCGTATCGCCCAGATTGTCGCGCAGGCTGAAGTCGATGGGGTCGAAGTCGAGCTTGCCGGCTTCGATCTTCGAGAAGTCGAGGATGTCGTTGATCAAGGCGAGCAGGGTCTCAGCGGAAAGCTTTACGGTGTTGAGGTACTCGCGCTGCTCGGAGGAGAGTTCGGTGTCCAACGCCAGGTCGGTCATGCCGATGATCCCGTTCATCGGGGTGCGGATTTCATGGCTCATGTTGGCCAGGAATTCACTCTTGGTGCGCGTGGCGGACTCGGCCTTTTCCTTTGCACCGCGCAACGCCTCGTCCTGTTCCTGGATGCGCTGAAGCATTTCGTTGAACTCTTCGGCCAACAAACCCAGCTCGTCGTTCGAGGATTTGGCGGCGCGAATCGAGTAGTCGTGCGTTTCCGAGACGGTGCGCGCGGATTCTACCAGGTCAAGGATCGGCGCGGAAATCAGGCGTTGCAGGCGCGAGGCCAGCAGCAGCGCCACCAGCCATGAGGACAGCACGATAATCGCGACGATGCGAAGATCCTGCACCAGGCGCTCGGAGAACCAGCGCAGGTCGGAGCGGATGAAGACCGTACCGGTTTTCTTCCCTTGCAGGAGAATCGGCTGATACAGGACAAGATGACCATCCTCGATACGGTCAATGTCATCCCCCAACAGTTGGGGCACGGCCCGTCGCGGTATATCGTTGTCGCGGCTGTACTTGATCAACAGGTGGCCGGTCTTGTCGTAAACGCAGGCCAGAACGACGAGGCGCTGTTGACTGGCCCAGGAGTTCACTTCTTTGGCCACTTCCGGGTCGGAAATCTCCCGCCCGGCCCCCTGCTCCGCGCTGATCATCTCGGACAAGGCGTACAGGTCGCGACTCATCTGGCGGCGATAGTTGAGTAACTCGTACATCCCAAAGGCCAGGCACGCGAGGATCACGGCGCCCGTACTGGTGAGCATCGTAATCCACATCAGCTTGCCGCGAATCGATGTCTTGGCGAATATACTCATCGTCAAAATCCGTGGCGGTTCGGTTCCCCGCCGCAACCACCCAAGTGTCCGTCCATCGGTCTAAAGTTAAGCAGCGCTGATGCCACGCGACCGCTGCTGCCGTCTTTCCCGCAGAATCCTGCAACCGCTAATCAGGACAAGGTTGAGTGTCGTCGGAATGAACCAAATCGTCCCGCCAGATTTGGGAAACCGCATCGCCGCCGCGTACAATCCTGAACGACCGTGCTGCGGCCGCCAGGGAGGCGACGTCGGGCCGCGAGCCCGATTGCGGTCGACTCTCCGGGGTCTTCTTCCATGGCGCTACGCCACGGACACATTGCTCACGGTTTCGGTTTGTCGCCCGAGATGCCGATCGATGCACTCGATGACTTTTCCAATGCTGGCGGGCTTTGACAGGAATTCATATCCCCCGCGCTGCACCGCCTTGCTGCCGGTTTCCTGCCCGGAGACGAGTGACGTAAGGAAGATGATCGGTGTCGCGCGCAAGGACGGATCATCGTGAATCTGGAAGGCAACATCGCCGCCGTCCGCGCCGGGCATGCACACGTCGAGCAAGATCACGTCGGGGCGAAACTCGCGCGCTCGATCAAAGGCCTGCGTGGCCACATTTTCAACCTTCACTTGGAACACGCCGGTCTTTTCCAATCCCAAGCCGAGCAGCCGGCTGGCAGCCATATCATCATCCACGATTAGAACTTTCGTCTTGCTCATAAATTGTCCGTCCTTCTTAAAGCCCCTTCCAAAGCAGCTTACGTTCCATTTATGAACGATTCATTACGGCCTGACTCGCTTGATCTGCCTTTGGAACTGCCGCCAAAACCCTGGCAATCGCCTGGCGTAAGGCCGTCTGTGTGATTGGTTTGCGCATGACCAAATCAGGCGGGCGCTTCCCGGCAACGCCATCCATCGGCATGTCGGCAAAGCCCGTAACCAATACCACCGGCGTGTCGGGGGAAATCTGCTTGATGGCCTCGGTCATTTGATCGCCATTCATTTCAGGCATCGCGCGATCCGCAACAACGACATCGAAACGCCCGGTCTGAAATCGCTTCAGACCCTGACAACCATCTGCGGCGGTTTCAACAAAGTGCCCATCGCCTCGCAAGTACTCCGCCTCGATATCACAGACTTCCGGCTCGTCCTCGACGAGCAGCACCCGCAAGGGGCGCAACGGTGTGGTACTCCCCGGCAGCACAGCGCCGCTCTCCAACGTCAACGCCGGGAGGCGAATGACGATGATCGTCCCCTTCCCCACCTCACTCTCAACGCCAATCGAGCCACCATGGCGCTGCACGATACCGTACACGATCGCCATGCCAAGCCCCGTGCCGCGCTCGCCCTTGGTCGTGAAGAACGGTTCGAAACAGCGCTGCCGGACTTCCTCTGTCATGCCGCCCCCGGTGTCACGCACTTCGAGAATAATAGAGTCGGCCTCGGCACGCGTGGCGACCGTGATCGTGCCGCCTTGCGGCATGGCATCGACCGCGTTGAAAAGCAGATTGATCAACACCTCCCGCAGATCCGACTCGCTACCGCGGATGGCCGGCACATCGCGCAGGTCGGTATCGATCTCCACGGTCACACCGCTGGCCATCATTTGATCCTTCCACTTTGGCTGGGTGAGCACGATGGCTTGCGCGATTGTCTCGTTGACGGCGATGGACTGGTAGACTTCCGACTCCTTGCGGTGACGGTAGAATTCGCGGAGGCGGTTGACGATGGTGACGGCCTCCTGCGCGGCGGCGTTGGTCATTTGGAGATACTTTTTGACTTTTTCCTTGTCGTTGAGATTTTCCGGCCACGCCAGCAGCAGTTCGTTAAAGCCGAGAATCTTGGCGAGCACGTTGTTGAAATCATGCGCGACGCCGCTGGCCATCTGCGCGAGGGCCCGCAGCCGTTCCTGCTGGACGACCTGGGTTTGTGTTTCGCGCAATTCCGTCACGGTGCACCCAAGCTGATGCGTGCTTTCGCGGAGGGATTGCTCCGTTCGCTTGCGCGCGGTGATATCGTGCATGGTGAGCATCAGCACGGGTCCCTTGGGACAGTGGACGAGGTCCGCGCGCCTTTCACAGAAGAGTTCACTGCCATCCGGGCGCCGGAGGAGAACCTCGGGGTTCGGCTCGTTGATGGTGGCCGTGCTGACGTCTGTGTCCGCGGGCGCAGGCGCCGGCGTCAGATCATGGCAAAATTCCAGAAGCGTTCGCCCCACGAGTTCGTCCGCCCCGCGTCCACTCAAGTGCGATGCCGTCTGATTGGCCTGCAACACCTGCAGCGACTTGGAGTCGAGCAGAAAGATTGCGTCGCCGGAAGAATCAAAGAGCGCGTGGTAATCAACCTCGGAAAGGTGCACGTTGTCCTCAATGACCATGCCCACCACAATCAGCAATGCGAGGAGGGCTGAAGCCAAATACGCTCCCGCCATCAGGACTTGCGAACCGCTCGCCAGCGGGAACGCGATCAGGTGCACTCCCCACAGCAGGAATCCGACACCGAGGATGACGCTCCCGCGCGAACGTCGGCGCGTCCGCATGTAGAGGATACCCGTGTACACGCCGGCTCCCGCCAGGAGCAGGAAGACAGGAAACGTGATCCAGCGTTCGTCCTGCACTCGATAAGCGCCCACGTAGCTCCAAATCACCATCATCACGCTTCCCAGTGCGATTTCGCGCTGGTCGCGTTTCGGTTCCGTAAGCTGGAAACTGCCCCAGAACATGAACAGCGCGCTAATGCCGATGCAGGCCCGCGAGACCATCACCAGCAGCGCTGTATGCGGAGATTCTTCCAGTGCGATCGACGCCGCGAGGTATACCGAATAGAACATCCACCCGACGATCCAAAGGCTCAGGTGCGGCCGCCGCACCGCGTAGTTCATGTACGTGAACAACCCGATCACCATCCACACGCTGATCAACGCAAGCACGAGCGCCGACTTGATCCATTCCGGCGGAAAGAAGAGAATGGACTGATCGAGAAAGCCCAGGTTGATCGCGTTGTTCATGGCTTGGTTCACCTGGTGGGCACAGGATTGGTTACCTCCCCGTCCAATTTCGACCGAGTCTTGATACGTTCATTTGCATCGCCAAGGGAACCGAGCGCCCATCCAGACCGCGAAAAACAGGGTCCCAAACTCCTTGAAAGGCGCAATAACTGTGCCACGGCAAAGCGGATGCGTCCGAAGCAGATGCGCTCGCTAATGAAGGAGTCAGAGTCTGCCCAAAACAGGCGACAGCGAATCGTCGGAAGTAATCTGTGCCGGCCCACGCCTTGACTTGCCACGCGCCTTTCGCCATAGTTTGCCCTCGCCATGACGGACAAAAAACAATCACCGCCACTGATGGAAAAAATCGTCGCGCTTTGCAAGCGGCGCGGCTTTGTTTTCCAGTCGTCGGAGATTTACGGCGGCATCAATGGCTTCTGGGACTACGGCCCCGCCGGCGCGGAACTCAAACGCAACATCAAAGATGCCTGGTGGAACGACGTCGTGCGCAGCCGCACGGACGTCGTGGGCATCGAGGGCACGATCATCACCCACCCGCGCGTCTGGGAAGCCAGCGGCCACGTCGATTCCTTCACCGACCCGATGGTGGACTGCAAAAAGTGCAAGGGCCGTTGGCGTGCCGATCAGTTACCCGATACGAAATGTCCCGAAGGCGGCCCGCACGAGTACACCGAGGCGCGCAAATTCAATTTGATGTTCAAGACCCACGTGGGCCCGGTCGAAGACAGTGGGAGTGTAGCCTATCTGCGCCCCGAGACCGCGCAAATCATCTTCGTGCAATTTCAGAATGTCCTCAGTGTTTCACGGCAAAAGGTCCCGTTCGGCATTGCGCAAATCGGCAAGGCCTTCCGCAATGAGATCAATCCGCGCAACTTTACGTTCCGCAGCCGCGAATTCGAGCAGATGGAACTGGAATTCTTTATCAAACCCGGCACCGACGCCGATTGGCACCAGCGCTGGGTCGAGGAACGCTTGCGATGGTACGAATCCATCGGCCTGCCGAAGGAGAAGTTGAGCCAGTACGTTTACAAGAAGGAAGAACTCGCCCACTACGCCAGCGCCTGCGTGGATGTGATGTTCGAATTCCCCTTCGGCGTGCAGGAACTCGAAGGCATCGCCGCCCGTGGCAATTTTGACCTCAGCCAGCATCAAAAGTTCTCCGGCAAGTCGATGGAATACTTCGACGACGAATCGAAGGAGAAGTACATCCCGCATGTCGTCGAGCCGTCCGCGGGCGTGGACCGCATCGCGCTGGCGCTGCTCTGTTCCGCGTACGCAGAGGAAACCACAACCGATGAGAAAGGCCAGGCCGAGACCCGTGTCGTCATGCGTTTCGCGCCGCGCATCGCGCCCGTGAAAGTCGCCGTCTTCCCGCTGCTGCGCAACAAGCCGCCGCTGGTGGAAAAGGCAAGGGAAGTCTACAAGCTCCTCCAGCCGCATTTCACCACCGAGTGGGACGACCGCGGCAACATCGGCAAACGCTACCGCTATCAGGACGAACAAGGCACTCCGTGGTGCGTGACCATCGATTTTGAAACGCTCGGTGAAAAAGGCCCGGAACTTCAGGACACCGTCACCCTACGCGACCGCGACACGATGAAGCAGGATCGTGTGAAAATCAGCGAATTGGTGCCGCTGATTTCCCAACGGCTGCGAAGCTCCTCATAGTGCGCGGGTTGCCCTCTGAGTGGGGTTCCAGCCCCACAACTTTGCCCTTGCGCATGGGTCCCGATTTGACTATCGTGTGCGGCTCTCAGAGGAATATGGAGTAAACTACTATGTCTCGACGTTGCGAAATTTGTGGCAAGGGTCAGATCCGCGGCAATCACATCCTCCGCCGCGGTCAAAAGAAGAAAACGGGCGGTATCGGTCAACACGTGACGGCGGTCACGCCGCGAATATTCAAGCCGAATGTCCAGGTGGTCCACGCCGTCGTCGATGGCGTGCGCCGGCGGGTCAAAGCCTGCGCCAACTGCATCAAGAGTGGTCGCGTGGTCAGGAAAAGTCCCCGCGTGCTCCAAGCGGCGTAGTTCGGCCTACGAAGCCCCCCGGATATCGCGCACTTTCAACTGGACGCTTTCCCGTCCGCCGTACTCGTTTAGTTCGGGCGTGAACGCGATATCGAACGTGCCTTCGGGAAATTCGAAGTCGCCCCTTCCCCACCAGATCGCCTGCACGGTCGTATCGCCATCCGTCACGGTGAAGCGGAGGTGATTCTTGCCAACGATGCGTGGTTTGCCGCGCAGTTGCGCGCCTTCGACCGCGAACACGGGCGTCGGGTTCTCCGTTCCACACGGCTCCAGTCGTTCCAGTTGCTCGAAAAAATCCGCGTCCAGATCGTCGAGTTTAAGCATGGCGTCGATCCGGACCCGCGGCTGAAGATCATCGTCCTTGAGCGTTCTCCCCGCGAATTCGTTCAACGCACCGCGCAGTTCATCCACCTTGCCGGCCTTCACGCTCAATCCCGCCGCCATCTCGTGACCGCCAAACTTCTCCAACAGCGGCGCGCAATGTTGCAGCGCGGCAACAATCGAGAAGCCTGACACGCTACGGCAGGATCCCTTTCCCATTCCCTCCTCGATCCCAATCACCACGGTTGGTCGATGGAAGGCCTGCATCACGCGCGACGCCACGATGCCGATGACGCCCACATGCCAACCCTCCTTCGCCAGCACGAGCACCCGGTCGCTGGCGTTCGCCCGCGCCATGGCGATCGCTTCTTCCACCATATGCTCTTCGATGCCCTGGCGTTTGGCATTCTGCTCGTTGAGCAGTTTCGCCAACTCCGTGGCCTGAGCGGCGTCGTTGGTCAACAGCAATTCCAGCGCGGCCATCGCGTCGGCCAAACGGCCCGCCGCGTTGAGGCGCGGCCCGATCCGAAAGCCAACGTGATAAGAGTTCACCTTGTCCGGCACGTCCGCTATTTCCATCAAGGCGCGCAACCCGATTTTCTGCGTCTGCGGCAACCGCTCCAAGCCGGCCCGCACCAGGATGCGGTTCTCGCCCGTCAGTGGCACGATGTCGGCCACGGTTCCGACGGCGACCAGATCCAGATGCTCTCGCAAATCGATCCGCTCCGCCAATCGCTTTTCGCGTTTCAAGAGCGCGTGAGCGAGCTTGAACGAAACGCCGACACTGGCCAGTACGCCCAACGCTGACCCGGCGATTCTCTTGGGGTTCACCAACGCGGCGCACTTCGGTAATTCCCCCGGGGGCTCGTGATGATCGAGCACAATCGTATCGACGCCATCCTTCTGGAGATCCGCAATCTCGCGCACGGAACTGGTGCCGCAATCCACGGCGATCAGCAGCCGTGGTTGATGTTCTTTCAAGCAGCGCGCGATACCGTCCGGACTGAGACCGTAACCTTCCTCCGCACGCTGCGGCAGGAAATTCACGACCGTTGCCCCCGCCGCTTGCAGGACGCGCTGGAGCAACGCGCTGGAGGTTACCCCGTCCACATCATAGTCGCCATAAATGACGATGCGCTCCCCGTTAGTAATCGCGGCGAGGATGCGCTCGACCGCCGCGCCCATGTCCGGCAATTCGAACGGGTCGCCAAGCTGGCGGAGTTGAGGGTTAAGGAAAGACGACGCAGCCCCGGCAGTACGGTAGCCGCGGTTAACCAGGACCTGGGTGATGGGCAGCGCGAGGTGTAATTCGCGGGCCAGCGTTTCCGCCAGCGCTGGTTCGGGCTTGGCAATGACCCAGCGCTTCATCGACGAACAGCCTTACGCTTTGGCAGGTTGCGGCTTCTTCACGGCAGCCTCGCTCGTTCGGATCGATTCCTTGCGGTGGAACCAGAGCACGACCGGGCTGGCGATGTAGATCGAGGAATACGTGCCCGTCAGCACGCCCACGACGAAGCAAAATGCGAAGTCATTGAGCACGCGGCCACCAAAACCATACAGGGCAATCGAGCAGAGGAACACCGTGCCGGCCGTCAGGATCGTCCGCGACAGCGTTTCGTTCACACTGCGGTTGATCAGGTCAAAGTAGTTGAGCTTGCCGCCCGTGAGCTTTTTGTTTTCACGAATCCGGTCGAACACGACGATGGTGTCATTGATCGAATAGCCGATCAGCGTCAACACCGCAGCGACGACGGGCATGGAGAACGTGCGATGTGGCCACGGCCAGAGGCAGAACAGGCCAACCGTCATCAGCACGTCGTGGATCAACGAGACCAGCGCCCCCAGTCCGTATGACAACTCACCGAACCGCAAAGCGATGTAGATCATGATGGCGATCAGCGAGACCGCCACAGCCCAAAGCGCCTGATTGAGCAACTCCTTGCCAACAATTGCCCCCACGCGTTCCGTGCTGAGCACCTTGAACTGTGCCTGGGGATACTCATCCTGCAGATGCTTGACCACCTCTTCCGTCTTGCCTTCGGGAAGTCGCAATTGCAAGGCTTCAGTGCCGCCTGCCAAATCGCGCTCATATTGGATGTAGGCCTCATCGAAATGGTTCTGCTCCAGATTTTTCCGAATTTCATCCACATTCATGTGTTGGGTGAAGCCCAGCGTCGCCGTATCGCCGCCTTTGAAATCGATCCCGTACACCTCGCCGACGCCGACCTTAAGGCCGCCACGATTCACGAAGATAACCATCCCGGTGATGATGAGCGCCCAGGAAAGCGCGAAGGCGATCTTCCACACACCGAGGAAGTTGACATGCGGGAGATGGCGAAACACGTGGAGCATCTGGAACGACTTCAGCCAGCCCTTCGCCACCAGCCAATCGAAGATCATCCGGGTCACGAACACGCCCGAGAAAAGGTTGGCCAACAAACCGATGACCAACGTGACGCCGAAGCCCTTGACCGGGCCGCTGCCCATGGAGATCAAGATGGCGGCCGTCAGGATCGCGGTAAAATGCGCGTCGAAAATCACGCGAAACGCGCGGGAATAGGCCGCGGCGATGGCGGCGCGCAATGGCTTGCCGCTGGC